>NZ_JBIWIY010000003.1:504390-630172 GCF_044764885.1 Streptomyces sp. NPDC093591 | reverse complement strand
TTCAGCCCGTCCGGCGTTTGAGGACGAGGCCCGAAGGGCCGACAGCGGGGGTCCGGGGGCGGCAGCCCCCGGGGACGGGACGGGTAGGGGCGGCGGGGGCGAGGAACTAGGTCAGGTCAGTCACCGGCAACCGGCGGAACTCGATCGTCTCGTACGGCCCCGACTCCCCCGTCTCGTACAGGATCCCGACCGTCCCGCGCCCCACCCACACCAGGTCCGAGTACGCCGCCCACCGCCGGGACAGCGTCAGCGCCTTCGTGAAGGTCGCTCCCCCGTCCGTACTGCGCCACACGGCCATCGACTGGCGGGCGGTCGGGACGGACGGGCCCGAGAAGAGCAACGGGGCACGCGCGCCGGGGAGTTGGAGGACACTGCCCTCCACCACCGGGACGGAGTTCAGCGTGGGCTGGACGGTGTACGGACGCTCCAGGGTCTCCCCGCCGTCACCGGAGTGGCTGTCGAGACGGTTGCCCGTGCTCGTACCGTGCTGGTCACGTGAGTTGAAGTACAACCTCCCGTCGGCGAGTTCGGCGGCCGTGGACTCGTTGGCGTTGCTGACACCGTCGTACGAGTCGTCCACGAACCCCAGCTGCCAGGTCCGCCCGCCGTCGTCACTGTAGATGGCGTGGGCGCCGTAGTACTTGGGCTCCTGCCCGGTGTCGGCGGAGCCGGGCGCGGGCGCCACCGAGTGGTTCGACGGCACCACCAGCCGCCCCGCGTGCGGACCCCGCCGAAGCGCGACGGCGTGGCCCGGCCCCGTCGCGTACCACCGCCAGTTCGACGGCTTCACCTGACCCGTGACGTCGCGCGGAGCGGTGAAGCGGCGACCGTCGTCCAGGCTCCGCTGGACGAACACCCGGCGGCTCTCCGCCGGCGTCGCCTCGCCCCGCATTATCTGCGCCTCCGTCACATCCCCGCTGTTGTAGGACGTGACCAGCACCACCGCACCGGTGACCGGATCCACCACCGGCGCCGGATTGCCCCGCGTGTCCCCCTCCCCGGCGGCGACCACCGTCACCGGCCCCCAGGTGCAGCCGCCGTCGCGGGACCGTCTGAGGACGACATCGATGTCGCCGGTGTCGCCCGCACCGTCGTGCCGGCCCTCGGCGAAGGCCAGAACCGTGCCGCGCGGGGTCGTGATCGTCGCGGGGATGCGGTACGTGTCGTAGCCGCCCTCGCCCGAGACGTACGGGACGGAGGACGTGCAGCCGGTGTCCGCCGAGGCGGTGCCGGTCGTCGTGAGCGGGGTGGTCAGGAGGACCGTGGTGAGAACGAGTGTGCGGCTCAGGAGGGTCATCGAGCTCCCTTGACGGAGTGTCAGACATTGACCTGTCCGTCACAGGGTTCCCGGAGCCACCATCCCCGACTCGTACGCCACGATGACCAACTGCGCCCGGTCCCGTGCCCCCAGCTTCCCCATGATGCGGCTGACGTGGGTCTTCGCCGTGAGCGGGCTCAGTCCCAACGCCTCGGCGATTTCCGTGTTGTTGAGCCCGCGCGCGACCAGCGTCAGCACCTCGCGCTCGCGTTCGGACAGGCATTCGGGCCCGCCTGCCGTGGGCGGGGACGGACTGCGCAGGAACCGCTCGATCAGCCGTGCCGTCGGCCCCGGCGACAGCAGGGACTCGCCCGCCGCCACCGTGCGGATGGCGTCGAGGAGTTCGGCCGGGCGGGTGTCCTTGACGAGGAATCCGGAGGCGCCGGCGCGCAGCGCGTCCACGATGTTCTCGTCGGTGTCGTAGGTGGTGAGGACCAGTACCCGTACCCCGGCCAGGTCCTCGTCCGCCGCGATCAGGCGGGTCGCCTCGATGCCGTCGAGGTCGGGCATGCGGATGTCCATCACGACGAGGTCGGGGCGCGAGCCGCGGACCAGTTCCGCGGCCTCCCGGCCGGTGGCCGCCTGGCCGACGACCTCCATGTCGGGGGCGGACTCGACCAGCATGGCGAACGCCTCCCGCACGAGCGTCTGGTCGTCCGCGAGCAGGACGCGGATCATCGCTCTCCTCCTCGCTCGTTCCCGATCGGCAGTACGGCCCTCACCTGGAAACCCCCCTCGTCGCCCGGTCCGGCGTCGAGTGTGCCACCCACGCTGCGGGCCCGCTCCCGCATGCCGACGAGGCCGTATCCGGGGTTGTGCGGGGTGGCGGCGGGGCAGGCGCCGTCGTCGGTGACGGACACGCGCAGGGCGCCCTGCTCCTCGTACAGCTCGACGCGTACGGCCGGGTCGGGCCCGGCGTGCCGGACCACGTTCGTCAGCGCTTCCTGGACGATGCGGTAGGCGGCCGCGCCCACGGCGGGCGGCGCCTGCCGCACCCGTACCGCCGACTCGACCCGCGCCCCCGCCAGCCGCGCCGTCTTCACCAGGTCCGCCACCCCGTCGAGGCCGGGCAGCGGGCCGCGGGCCTCGCCCGCCACGCCCTGTTCGCGCAGCAGCTCCAGCGTCGTGCGTACCTCACCGCGGGCCGTGCGGCAGGTGTCGGCGATGTCGTCGAGGGCCTTCGCGATCGTCTCGCGGTCCAGCCGCTCGGGGTCGGCGGCCAGGACGTGGGCGGCGACGGAGGTCTGCACGCCGATGAGCGTGATGCTGTGGGCGAGCAGGTCGTGCAGGTCGCGGGCGATCCGCAGGCGCTCCTCCGCGACCCGGCGGCGGGCCTCCTCCTCACGGGTGCGTTCGGCGCGCTCGGCGCGTTCGACGATGGAGGCGACGTACTGGCGGTAGTAGCGGACGTCGATGCCGCAGAAGAGGAAGGCGACGACCCAGCCGGAGATCCGCAGGATCTCCATCGTCCCGTCGGGGTTGGTGAGGGCGTTGAGGAGCAGTGTCACGCCGAGCACGCCGGCGCCGGTGAGCAGCGTGCGGCGCACCGTGCCGGTCGCCGCGACCGTGTACAGCACCACCAGGGTGGCGAGGATGGGCGCGGCGTGGTTGTTCTCCAGGGCGTGGTACGGGGTGATGCAGACCATCACCACGAGCAGGACCAGCAGCGGGCGGTGCCGCCGCCACACCAGCGGCACATGGGCGGCGAGCAGCAAGGCCCAGCCCAGCGCGTCGGGCCGCGTTCCCTTGTCGCCCAACAGGGCCATGACCGTGGCCACGGCGGCCCATGCCACGGCCAGCAGGGCGTCGTTGCGTGTGCGGTGCGGTGCGGTCAGGGGGTCGCGGTTGATCGCGGCCATGACCCGCTCGCCGATGCGGGGTCGCGGCGCTGTGGTGGTCGGCTGCACGGGGTTCATCTTCCGGGACGGGGGCGCCCCTCCGGGAGGGAGGGGCGCCGGTCGGTCAGGAGACGGAGACGGGCACGGGCTCCGGTTCCTTCGGCGGTACGGGCGGCCGGGACCCGTCGGGTTGGCGGGAGAGCCGGCCCGGCCACCACACCCTGCGCCCCAGCGCCACGCTCGCGCTGGTGACCAGGTAGGTGCGGACGAGGAAGGTGTCCAGCAGCACGCCCACCGCGATGACGAAGCCCAGCTCGACGAGGGGCACCAGCGGCATGTTGGTGAGCACCGCGAAGGTGGCGGCGAGGACGAGCCCGGCGGAGGCGATGACCCCGCCCGTGGTGCGCAGCGCGGTCAGCGCGGCCGACACCGGTTCGGCACCGTTGAGGCACTCCTCGCGCATCCGGTGCATCAGGAAGATGCCGTAGTCGACGCCGAGCGCCACCAGGAACACGAAGGAGAGCAGCCCCAGCCCCGGATCCGTGCCCTCGAAGCCGAAGACCGGCCCGAAGACGAGTCCGCCGATGCCGAGCGCCGCGCCCCACACCGCGACGACGGCCGCCACCAGGATCAGCGGCGCGACGAGTGAGCGCAGCAGGGCGACGAGGATCAGCAGCACGGACAGCAGCACGATCGGTACGACGACCAGACGGTCCCGGTCGTTGGTGTCCTTCAGGTCGAGCTGCTCGGCGCTCGGCCCGCCGACGTAGGAGCCGTCGAGCTTGTCGCGCAGGGCCTCGATGGTGGCGGTCTCCCCGGCGGACTGGGGCGGGGAGGTGGCGAGGACGGAGATCTCGGTCCAGCCGTCTCCGGTACGGCCTTCCTGGGCGCTGTCGACGCCCCGGGTGCCGCGGATCGACGCGAGGGCCTCGTCGGCCCGGCCTTGCGGCGCGAGGACGGTGATGGGCTGGGTGCCGCGCTCGGGGTAGGCCGCGGCGAGCGTCTCCATGGCGGCGACCGCGTCGGGCTTGCTGGTGAAGGAGTCCTCCTGCTTGAGGCTGCCGGGCAGGTTCAGGGCGCCGAGGGCGAGCGCGCCGAGCAGGACGGCGCCGGCCGCGAGGACGGTCAGGGGCCGGCGTCCGGCGGAGCTGCCCATCGCGGTGAACAGGGACCGGCGGGCCTTGGGCGTGCTGCCGTAGCGGGGGACGAGCGGCCAGAACACGCGCCGCCCGAGCAGGACGAGGATCGCGGGCAGCAGCGTCAGCATGGCGACGAGCGCGCACAGCACGCCGACCGTGCCGAGCGGGCCCATGCCCCGGCTGGAGTTGAGGTCGGCGGCGAGCAGGCACAGCAACCCCGCGGCGACGGTGCCGGAGGAGGCGAGGACGGCGGGCCCGCAGCCCTTGAGCGCGGCAGCCATGGCGTCGTAGGGCCGCTCGATACGCCGTAGCTCTTCCCGGTAGCGGGAGACGAGCAGCAGGGCGTAGTCGGTGCCCGCGCCGAACACGAGGATCGTCATGATGCCGGAGCTCTGGCCGGAGACGGATGTCCCGAACCCCTGGTTGAGGCCGTAGGCGACGCCCATCGAGAGGTAGTCGGCGATGCCCGCGACGGTGAGCGGCACGAGCCACAGGAACGGGCTGCGGTAGATGAGGATCAGCAGCAGCGCGACCACGGCGGCGGTGGTGTAGAGCAGCGGCCCGTCGAGCGAGTTGTAGACCTCGCTCGCGTCGGTGGCGAGCGCGCCCTCGCCGCCGACGTCGACGCTGAGCCCGTCGCCGCCCTTGGCCACGTCCCGGACGTCGTTGACGAGGGCGTCGCGCTTGTGCTCGTCCTGGCCGGGCTCGGTGCTGGCCACCGGGTACATCAGGGTGGTGCCGTCCTTCGACGGGATGCCCTGCGGTGCGCCGGTCAGCTGGTGCCGGCCGGCGATCCGGTCGATCTGCTCGGCCGCCGTCGCCCTGTCGGCGGCGGTCAGCCCGCCGTCCCGGTGGTAGACGACGACCATCTCGGTGGCCTCACCCCCGGGCAACCGGTCCTGGATCCTGGCCACTTGCGTGGAGTCGGCGCTCGCCGGCAGGTAGTCGACGGCACGGTCGCGCTGGACGTCCGCCAGCTTCGACGCGAACGGCGACGCGATCGCGAGCACCGCGATCCACAGCCCGAGCACGAGCCAGGGCACGGCCCGCCGTCGCCGTGTACTTGTCCTTGCGGCCCCCATGAGACGGGCCCCCCTCCGGATCGGGTGTCTGGGTCGGTCTCCAGACTCCCGGCGGACAGGGGCCGGATCGTCGGGCGGGAGGGCGAGTTCGGGAGTACCGCCCAGGGCGACGGAACGACGGGATTACTCCCCCGGGAGTACCGCGGAACTCCTCGGTCCGCGCTCGGTGCCCCGAGTATCCGTAAGGCCCCGGCTCGGCCTTCGGGGCAGGCTTGCGGCCATGATCGACCCCGCCACCCGACAGCCCTCCGGCCTCCCCCGATTCCCCGGCACCCACGTGCCGGCGCCGCGGACCGAACGCCGGTGGCTGCCCGTCGCCGGGGACATCGCCCTGGCCGTCGGGCTGCTCGTCGCCGATGTCGTCGGGGTCGTCGCGGCCTTCCTGCTCGGGATCGACGTCAGCGGCGACTGGAAGCCGTGGTCCTCGCCGTCAGTGGCACGCGGTTCGACGCCGAACGCGCCGCCCAGGCCTACGACGGTGTGCGTGCCGCCGCCGCCAGCAGCCGGGTCACGTCCTCACCGCAGATGGTGAGGGCCGCGCCGACCGTCGACAGGACGTCCCGTTCGGCGGGCGTGTAGGGGCCGTCGGCCAGGGCGATACGCGCGCCCTGGAGCAGGATGGATTCCCGCCCTGCCGGTGCGAGGTGCGGGGCCAGCGGGTCCAGCGCCTCGTGGAGCTCTATGGCCAGACCGGCACCGCAGGGCTCGGAGAAGACCCGCCCGGTGTCGGCCGCCAGCGCCTCGACCAGGGCGCCCAGCTGTTCCTCCGTGCAGTCGTCGAAGCCGGCCGCCCGCACCGTGGCCGCCGCGGCCTCCAGGGACGGCCGGGCGCAGGTGCCGCCCGCCGCCAGTACCGCGAGGGCGACGGTGTGGACGGCGTCGCGGAGCATCGCGGAGAAGCGGGTGGTGGTCGGGTGGTCGAGGACGTCGGTGCCGAAGTGGCGGCGGCAGGCCGCGCACTCCACGACGGGACCGGTCACGCCGCGCGGCAGGACCGGCACGCCGAGGAAGGTGAAACGGCGATGCCCGCTCAGCCGCTGGTAGTTGCGGTCGCCGCCGCACCCCGGGCAGAAGAACTCGCCGTCACCGACGGCCGACCACGCGGTGCGGGTGCCCAGGATGCGCGCAAGCCTGGCGGCACGGCCGTCTCGTCCCCGTCCTGGCAGCACGTCGCACCTCCGTAACGCCGCGGCAACATCGCCGCGCTTGCGTGATGTTAGCCACATCAGCGACGTGGAGTCAGTACCCCGAACGAGACCTTTCCGTGACCTGCACAGGTCAATGGCCGAAAACGGACGACCCCGCCCACCGGTATACGGCGGGCGGGGCGCGCCCCGAAGGGGCGCGGGGAACTGCGCGACCAGCCACGACGGCGCGTCAGGCGACCGACAACGCATCGCGGCACATCCGTAGTCGCACCCCTCCCCCACAGGGGAACCGCTAACGAGCCGCCCGGTTGACGGCGGACACCACGGCCTTCAGCGAGGCCCGCGTCGTGTTGGCGTCGATCCCGATCCCCCACAGAACCTTGCCGTCGATCGCACACTCGATGTACGAGGCGGCCTGCGCGGACGCACCCTCGCTCATCGTGTGCTCCTGGTAGTCCAGCAGCCGTACGTCGATGCCGATCGACTGCAGCGCGTCGAAGAAGGCCGAGATCGGACCGTTGCCGGAGCCGGTCAGGACGGTGTCCTGACCTTCCACCGTGGCCTCCACCTTCAGCGTGTCCACGCCGTCGGTGTCGGTGGTCGACTGGTTGTTCTTGACCTGGATACGACCCCACGGGTTGTCGGGGTTCGGCAGGTACTCGTCCTGGAAGACCGCCCAGATGTCGGAGCCGGTGACCTCGCCGCCCTCGGCGTCCGTCTTCGCCTGGATGAGCTTGGAGAACTCGATCTGCATCCGGCGCGGCAGGTCCAGCTTGTGGTCGTTCTTCAGGACGTACGCGATACCGCCCTTGCCGGACTGCGAGTTGACGCGGATGACCGCCTCGTACGACCGTCCGACATCCTTCGGGTCGATCGGCAGGTAGGGCACGGCCCACTCGATGTCGTCGACCGTGACGCCCTTCGCGGCCGCGTCGGCCTCCATGGCGTCGAAGCCCTTCTTGATGGCGTCCTGGTGGGAGCCGGAGAAGGACGTGTAGACCAGGTCGCCCACGTACGGGTGGCGCGGGTGGACCTCCATCTGGTTGCAGTACTCCCACGTACGACGGATCTCATCGATGTCGGAGAAGTCGATCTGCGGGTCGACGCCCTGGGAGAACAGGTTCATGCCCAGGGTGACCAGGTCGACGTTGCCGGTGCGCTCGCCCTGCCCGAACAGACAGCCCTCGACGCGGTCGGCGCCGGCCATCAGCGCCAGCTCGGCGGCGGCGACGGCCGTACCGCGGTCGTTGTGCGGGTGGACGGAGACGCAGACGTACTCGCGGCGCGACAGGTTGCGGCTCATCCACTCGAAGCGGTCCGCGTGCGTGGACGGCGTCGAACGCTCCACGGTGGCGGGCAGGTTGAGGATGATCTCGCGGCCCGGACCCGGCTGGTAGACGTCCATGACCGCCTCGCAGACCTCCAGGGCGAAGTCCAGCTCGGTGTCGGTGAAGATCTCCGGCGAGTACTGGTAGCCGAACTCGGTCTCCGGGCCCAGCAGCTTCTCGGCGTACTCCATCACCAGGCGGGTGCCGTCGACGGCGATCTGCTTGATGTCGTCCTTGGAGCCGCGGAAGACCACCCGGCGGAAGACGGGGGCCGTGGCGTTGTACAGGTGGACGGTCGCGCGCTTGGCGCCCTTCAGGGACTCCACCGTGCGCTCGATCAGGTCCTCGCGGGCCTGGGTCAGTACGGAGATGGTGACGTCGTCGGGGATCGCGCCCGGCTCTTCGATGATCGACCGTACGAAGTCGAAGTCCGTCTGCCCCGACGCGGGGAAGCCGACCTCGATCTCCTTGTAGCCCATCTTGACCAGCTGATCGAACATCCGGCGCTTGCGCTCGGGCGACATCGGGTCGATCAGTGCCTGGTTGCCGTCGCGCAGGTCCGTGGACAGCCAGCGGGGGGCGGCGGTGATCCGGTTGTCCGGCCAGGTGCGGTCGGGGATGTCGACCTGCTCGTAGCGGCCGTACTTGTGGATCGGCATGGGGCTGGGCTGCTGGCGGTTCGCCATGTTTGCGGGGCTCCTCAGGATGTCCGGAAGGACGGCCGACGACGCAACGCGAAGCTCCGCGGGGAGGGAGTCGACCTGGACTACAGGCCCTCGCCGCGGCAGCTAAGAAGAAGCAGCCCGAAACGCATGATGCGCAGCATGCTAGCCGAGCCGCTCCGCGTGCGGGGCGTCGTATCAGTATGCGGGACCCGCGGGACGAATAGGACAAAAAGTGCGCCATACCACTTCGTCACGGAGCGTGCGGCCCCCTGTCCGCATATTTCACCAATCATGGTTGCGGGTAGTGACACGTCGATGACCCAGTGCAAGGGTGCCGGGCATGACGACGAACGGGGGCTTCGAGCCCGTCTTCTGCACCGTCGTACCGCCGCACGTCCTCGACAAGCTGGCACGGAACGACGACCCCGCACTCTCCGGTCCCGCCCGGCGGACCCTGATGCGCGACAGCGAACTGCGCGGCAGGCGCCGCGTCACGACCGAGTTCGCCCTCGCGGCCGCCCCGACGGCGAAGGCACCGTCGGACCAGCCGCTGCGCACCATCTACGACGCCGAGCACGGCACCGCCCTGCCCGGCACCAAAGTCCGCGGCGAGGGCACCGACCCCGGCCAGGACGCCACGGTCAACCGCGCCTACGCGGGCCTCGGCGCCACCTTCGACCTCTTCCTCAAGGCCTACGCCCGCCACTCCATCGACGGCGACGGCCTGCCCCTGGACGCCACGGTCCACTACGACGAGAACTACAACAACGCCTTCTGGAACGGCGAGCAGATGGTGTTCGGCGACGGTGACGGGGAGATCTTCCTCGACTTCACCATCCCGATCGACGTCATCGGACACGAGCTCACCCACGGCGTCACCCAGTACACCGCCAACCTCACCTACTACGGCCAGCCGGGCGCCCTGAACGAGTCCATGTCGGACGTCTTCGGCGCGCTGATCAAGCAGTACACCCTCGGCCAGACCGCCGCCGAGGCCGACTGGCTCATCGGCGCCGGGCTCCTCGCCCCCAGCGTCTCCGGCAAGGCCCTGCGCTCCATGAAGGAGCCGGGCACCGCCTACGACGACGACGTCCTCGGCAAGGATCCGCAGCCCGCGACCATGGACGACTACGTCCGCACCGGCCGCGACAACGGCGGCGTCCACATCAACTCCGGCATCCCCAACCACGCCTTCTACCTGGCCGCCACCGCCCTCGGCGGCCACGCCTGGGAGAAGGCGGGACAGATCTGGTACGACGTCCTGACCGGCGGCGAGCTGAGCGACCGCGCCCTGTTCACCGACTTCGCGGGGCTCACCGTCAAGGCCGCGCGCGAGCGCTTCGGTGACGGCGGCGAGGAGCTCCAGGCCGTTTCGAAGGCATGGGAGCAGGTCGGGGTGCGGATCCTGTGAGTCCGTACTAGACAGGAACCCATGCGTATTCAGGTACGGCGCACGGGCGGATTCGCGGGTATCGAGCGGCATGCCGAGGTGGACACCTCGGGGCGGCCCGACGCCCAGGAGTGGCAGGCCCTGGCCGAGCGCGCGGTCGCGTCCGGCCGGGGCACGCCCCCGATCGGGGTTCCGGACGGCTTCAGCTACCAGATCACCGTGGACGGCGAGACGGTGTACTGCTCGGACCCCCGGCTCACGGACGAGCAGCGCAAGCTGATCTCCAGGGTGCTGAAGGAAGGGGCGTAACGACCGGTTCACGCCGGGGCGTTGACTTCCGTTACCCACGGTACGGATGATCCGGCGCATGGCGACTGACCCGATACCCCAGTTCCCGGCCGGCTTCCTGTGGGGCGTGTCCACTTCGGCCCATCAGATCGAGGGCGCGGCGGACGAGCGTGAGCCGTCCGTGTGGGACGCGTTCACCGCCGAGCCGGGGCGGGTGAAGGACGGCTCCACGGCGGCGGTGGCCTGCGACCACGTCCACCGCTACCCCGAGGACGTGGCCCTGCTGGCCGACCTGGGCGTGGACGCCTACCGCTTCTCGGTCTCCTGGCCACGGGTGCGTGCGGACAAGGGCCTCGACTTCTACGACCGCCTGGTGGACGGGCTGTGCGCGGCGGGCGTACGGCCGGTTCCGACGCTCTTCCACTGGGATCTGCCGGCCGCGCTGGACTGGCTGGACCGGGACACGGCGGCCCGGTTCGCCGAGTACGTGTCCGTGGTCGCCGAACGCCTGGGCGACCGCGTCCAGAAGTGGATCACGATCAACGAACCCGCCGAACACACCCTGCTGGGCCACGCCCTCGGCACCCACGCCCCGGGCAGGCAGCTGCTCTTCGACGCCCTCCCCGTCGCCCACCACCAGCTGCTGGCCCACGGTCTCGCCGTACGCGCCCTGCGCGCGGCCGGCGCCACGGACATCGGGATCGCCAACTCGCACGGGCCGACCTGGCCGGCGTCGCGGGAACAGGCGGATCTGGAGGCGGCGGACTTCTACGACGTACTCCTCAACCGTCTCTTCGCCGATCCCCTGCTGCTGGGCGAATACCCGGCCGGGCTCGGCGAGTTGATGCCGGGAGACGTCGCGTCGGATCTGAAGGTCATCGCGGAGCCGCTCGACTTCTACGGCATCAACTACTACGCGCCGACCCGCGTGGGCGCCCCACAGGGCACCGAGATCGAGTTCGGCGGGGTGCGGATGCCCGCCGAACTGCCTTTCTCGGTAAGGGAGATCGAGGGCGTGACCACGACGGACTTCGGCTGGCCGGTGGTCCCCGAGGGACTGACGGAGCTGCTCACCGGCTTCCGCGAGCGGTACGGCGACCGGCTGCCGCCCGTCGTCATCACCGAGAACGGCTGCTCGTACGAGGGCGTCGACGACCAGGAGCGGATCGCCTATCTGGACGGCCACATCCGCGCGCTGCACCGGGCGCTGGAGGCGGGCGTGGACGTGCGCGGGTACTTCGTCTGGTCGCTGCTCGACAACTTCGAGTGGGCGGAGGGGTACGCGCGGCGATTCGGGCTGGTCCACGTGGATTACGAGACCCTCGTCAGGACCCCGAAGGCGTCGTACGGCTGGCTGCGGGACGTGCTCCGGGCGCAGAGATGACGGTGGACGCCCTCGCCGAGCCGGTCGACCGGGTCGGCCGGGGCTGGACGGCGGCGCTGTCGCTGGCCAACGTGGCGATCTGGGTCGGCTGGTACGGCCCGCTGCAGATCCTGCTCGCCCAGCAGGCGGAGGACTTCGCGCCCGGCACGGGGATGTCGAAGGAGACGCTGCTGGCGTGGGTGACCGGCGTGGGCGCGGTCGTGTCACTGCTGGCCAACCCGTTCTTCGGCGCGCTGTCGGACCGCACCACGGCCCGCTGGGGTCGCCGTACGCCGTGGATCGTGACCGGCGCGACGGGCGGCGCACTGTCGCTGCTGCTGCTCGGCGGGGCGGACGGGCTGTGGACGATGGCGGTCGGCTGGTGCCTGGTCCAGCTGACCCTGAACGCGGCCTTCGCCGCGGTGACGGCCGCGGTGCCGGACCGGGTGCCGCGGCTCCAACGGGGCGTGGTGGGCGGCTGGTTGGGGGCCGCGCAGATCCTCGGCGCGGTCGCCGGGACGGCGCTGGCGACGGCGGTGGGCGGGATCGCGGCGGGATACGCGGCGTGCGCGGTGTTCGCGGTGGCGGGGGTGCTGCCGTACGTGCTGCGGTACGGGGACCTCAGGCTGGGCGCTGCGAACCGGCCGCCGTGGTCCTGGGGGGCGTTCGTCCGCGGCTTCTGGCTGAGCCCGCGCCGCTACCCCGACTTCGGCTGGGCCTGGCTGACCCGCTTCCTGATCAACCTCAGCAACGCGCTCGTGATCCTCTACCTGCTGTACTACCTGCGGGACGGTCTGCACTACGCGGACCCCGAGCAGGGCGTGCTGATCCTGACCGCGGTGAACAGCGTGACCCTGCTCGCCACGGTCGTGGTGGGGGGCATCTGGTCGGACCGGGTGGGGCGCCGTAAACCGTTCGTGATGTGGTCCGGGGTGCTGATGGCGGCGGCCACGGTCCTGCTGTCGGTCTGGCAGACCTGGCCCAGCGCGATCGTCGTGGCGGCACTGCTGGGCCTCGGCCTCGGGGTGTTCATGTCGGTCGACTTCGCCCTGATGACGGACGTACTGCCGAAGGCAGGGGACCGCGGCAAGGACCTCGGCGTCATCAACGTGGCCAACGCCCTGCCCCAGGTGGCGGCACCGGCCCTCGCCGCCCCGATCGTCACCTACCTCGGCGGATACCGGGTGCTGTACCTGGTGGCGGCGGTGGCGGGGCTGGCGGGGGCGGTGTTGGTGGGACGTATCAGAGGCGTGGACTAGAACGCCCCCAGGGGCGCGGGGCTGTATCGATTTGCGGCTCCGCCGCGCGGGCGCGATCAACCCCCACACACCTGCAGACGCCCGACCACCCATCGCGGCACCCCCTCAGAGCGCTCCGGCCTCCCTCGCGGCGTAAACCGACGGATACACCGGCCGATACCCCAGCTCCCGCCGAATCCGCTCCGTGGACGTAATCACAAGCCACGGGTCGGGATCGGTCCGGGCATACAGCTCCTCAGGGACCTCGACCCCGTTCAGCTGGTGCAACTCCACCGCCGTCACAGGCGCGTCGTCGGCGATGTTGTAGATCCGCCCGGCGATCCCCGGCGCATGCAGAATCCGCAGCAACCCCTGGGCCACGTCCGCGTGATGCCCCATGTGCAGCCGCTGGGTCGCCGCCCAGTTCCCGGCCCACATCAGCGACTGGGCGAGATGCGGATCGCCCTCGCCGTAGACGAACGGGAGCCGGGCGACGCGTACGTCGAGGCCTTCGATCCCGAGCAGCTCCCGCTCGGCCTCGGCCTTGGACTCGCCGTAGGCGCCCCACATCGGGCCGCCGGGCCGGGTCTCGTCGTCCTCGGTCAGCGGGCGCCCCCGCCCGACGCCGTACACGATGCCCGTACTGACCTGCACGAAGCGCCGCACGCCGGAGGCCTGCGCGGCGCGCCCCAGCTCCACGGCCGCGTCCCGGTTGACGGCCCACGCCTCCTCGTCCGGCACCCCGCGGAAGGACGCCGCGACGTTCACGACCGCGCCGACCCCGGCGACGGCCTTTCCGAGCGTGTCGGTGTCCCGCAGATCTCCCACGACGACCTGGGCGCCGAGTTCGGCGAAGGGTTCGCCGCGCGAGGCATCACGCACGAGAACCCGTACCTCCTCCCCCGGCCGGCGCTGCGCCAGCAGCCTCGGGACGAAGCGTCGGCCGACCTGCCCCGTCGTGCCGGTCACCAGTGTCAACATGATCGGTTCCTCTCGGTCTGGTGCCACCACCCTCGGACGGAGCCGGTACGAGCGGGAGAGACCCGTTGATCAGGGGATCGGCAGTCCCTGGATAAGCGCGGAGCGCTACCGCAGGCTGGTGAGGTGAACCGAGCCGAACTCGCCGACTTCCTGCGCCGTGGCCGTGCCCGGCTGACCCCGTCCGACGTGGGCCTGACGCCGGGCGCCCGGCGTCGCACGCCCGGCCTGCGCCGCGAGGAGGTGGCGCAGCTGGCGGGCATGTCGGTGGACTACTACACCCGCCTCGAACAGTCCCGGGGCCCGCGCCCGTCCCGCCAGATGCTGACGGCACTGGCCCGCGCGCTGCGCCTGACCGACGTCGAGCAGGACCACCTGTTCCACCTGGCCGGCGAGGAGCCCCCGCGCCGCGAGACGGCGTCGGCGCATGTGCGTCCCGGGCTGCTGCTGATCCTGGACCGGCTGCACGACACCCCGGCGCACGTGGTGAACGACTGCGGCGAGGTGCTGGCCCAGAACGCGATGGCCAAGGCGCTGGTCGGCGACGTGATGTCCCGCCCGCGCCGCTCGCGCAACCTGACCCGTCTGTTCTTCCTGGACCCGGCCGCGCGCACCCTGTTCCCCCCGGAGGACCTCGCCGGCCACGCGCGCACCCATGTGGCCACCCTGCGCGCGGTGGCCGCGGCCCGCCCCGACGACCCGGAACCGGCCGGGCTGGTCGCCGAACTGCGGGCGTCCAGCGAGGAGTTCGCGCGCCTGTGGGACGAGCACGAGGTGTCCCAGCGCAACCGGGCGACGAAACGCTTCGTGCATCCGCTGGTCGGCCTCCTGGAACTGGACTGCGAGGTCATGGTCAGCCACGAGCACCACCACCTGCTGGTCGTCCACACCGCCCGCCCGGGCACGGAGGCCTACGAACGCCTGCGACTCCTGCGTGTGGTGGGCCTGCAGGACATGTCACCCAGCCAGGCCTGACCGGACCGAGGCCGCCGCCCGCCGCGGATCGTCCCCGGCCGCCACCGCGAAGTCCCTCAGCACCCCGGCGAGGACGTCGTCCGGGCCGTAGACGCCGATGATGTAGCCGGCGTGGGCGAGTTGGGCGAGCCCGTGCATCTGGACGAACAGCTGCCGTACGAGGAGATCGGCGTCGGCGTCCGCGCGGAACCGTCCGCGACGCTGGCCGAGGCGGCGTTGACGGAGGCGACGCTGCAGGTGAAGGGGGTTGAGGGGGCCGGTAGTTGACTCGTGGGTAGTTGAGGCCGGAAATCACCCTTGCCGACCCTCGTCCCACGCGCATCAATGGAAACGGCGGTTCCGACGGACCGTCAGATTCAGCTCCACGCAGTGTGTCCGTACCCACCTGCCGAGCAGTTCCCCCACCCTCCACACGCAAGGCAGACGGAAATCCCCCACCCCCGAAAGGGAGCGAATCCCCATGAGACGAACGCGCATCGGAGCAGGTGCGGCGCTGGTGGCCGGGGCCCTCGCGGTCACCGGCCTCGCCTTCGCACCCGCCGCCCTCGCCGTCGCCCCCGGCACCGCCACGATCACCGCCGACTGCGGCAGCTTCGGCGGCGGCGAGGCCACGCTCACGGCGACCCAGGACGGCACCGCCGCCACCATCACCGTCAACTCCTCCGCCATCACCGCGCCGATAGCGCTCGGGGAGGACTCGATCTCCTCGACGCTCACCCTGGTGAAGGCGAGCGGCGGCACCACCAGCTTCACCGGCACGGAGAACCCGGCGATGGCCGCCGGCGACCCCGTCCAGGTCGGCCCGCTCAGCGGCACCGTGGCCTCCGGCGACAGCCTCGAGGCCTTCGGCGGCTCGCTGCAGATGACCGTCTTCGGCATCACCATCACGTGCACGGCGACCGGGCCGCAGTCGCCGGGCCCGTTCGTGTTCGACTGATGCCCGTGCTCGACTGACGCCCATGCCCGACTGAGGCTCTGACGGGCGCGGTCCCGGTGCCCGGCCGACGACGTCGGCTACAGCGCGTCGGGGCCGCGCTCGCCCGTCCGTACGCGTACGACCGTCTCGACCGGCAGCGCCCACACCTTGCCGTCGCCGATCTTGCCGGTCTGCGCGGCCTTCACGATCGCGTCGATGACGTCGTCGGACTCCGCGTCGTCCACGACGACCTCGATCCGGACCTTGGGCACCAGGTCGACCTGGTACTCGGCGCCGCGGTACACCTCGGTGTGGCCGCGCTGCCGGCCGTAGCCGCTCGCCTCGGTCACGGTCAGGCCGTGCACACCGATCTCCTGGAGGGCGGTCTTGACCTCGTCGAGCCGGTAGGGCTTGACGATCGCGGTGATGAGCTTCATGCCTGCTTCTTGACCTTCTGCGCGGCTGGGACGGGGGAGGCGACGGACGCGGAGACCGGGGCGCCGTGCCCCAGGACCCCGTGATCGTAAGCGGTCTCGGCGTGCACCGTAAGGTCCAGGCCGGTGTGCTCCTGCTCCTCGCTCGCCCGGAAGCCCATGACCTTGTCGATGGCCTTGCCGATGCCGTAGGTGACGAGGAAGGCGTAGGCGGCCACGGCGACGACGGCCACCGCCTGCTTGCCGAGCTGCCCGAGCCCGCCGCCGTAGAGGAGACCCTCGGCGCCGCCGGTCATCGTGGCCGTCGCGAAGACGCCGATCAGCAGGGTGCCGATGATGCCGCCGACGAGGTGGACGCCGACGACGTCCAGGGAGTCGTCGTAGTCGAACTTGAACTTCCAGCCGACGGCGTAGGAGCAGACGACACCGGCGGCGAGGCCGACGACGAGCGCGCCGAGCAGGGAGACCGAGCCGCACGAGGGCGTGATGGCGACGAGGCCCGCGACCGCGCCGGAGGCCGCGCCCAGCGTCGTCGGGTGACCGTCGCGCTTCTGCTCGACGAAGAGCCAGCCGAGCAGGCCGGTGCAGCCGGCGGCGAGGGTGTTGAGGAAGGCGGCGGCCGCGAGCCCGTTGGCCCCCAGGGCCGAACCGGCGTTGAAGCCGAACCAGCCGAACCACAGCAGCCCCGCACCCAGCACGACCATCGGCAGGTTGTGCGGCCGCATGGCGTCCTTCTTGAACCCGAGGCGCGGGCCGAGGACCAGGGCGAGGGCCAGGCCGGAGGCGCCGGAGGTGATCTCGACGGGGAGACCGCCGGCGAAGTCGAGGGCGCCGAGGCGGTCGAGGATCCAGCCACCAGGGCCCCAGGTCCAGTGGGCGACGGGAACGTATACGAGCAGCGCCCACACGGGCACGAACACCAGCCACGCCCCGAACTTCGCGCGGTCGGCGACGGCGCCGCTGACGAGCGCGGCGGTGATGATCGCGAACGTGAGCTGGAAGGTGGCGAAGAGGAGGGTGGGCACGGTCCCCTGGACGCTGTCCGGTCCGAGCCCGGCCATACCGGCGTGGTCGAGCCCGCCGATGAGCCCGCCGAACGCGTCGTCCCCGAACGCGAGGGAGTAGCCGCAGGCCAGCCACACGACGGTGACGAGCGCGATCGACACGAAGCTCATCATCAGCATGTTGAGGACGCTCTTCGTGCGGACCATGCCGCCGTAGAAGAGGGCCAGGCCCGGGGTCATCAGCAGCACGAGTGCGGTGGCGGCGAGCAGCCAGGCGGTGTCGCCGGTGTCGGCCTGCGCGGCGGCGAGGGTCACGGTCGTCTCCATCGAGGTGGGGGCTCGTCAGAGATTCACCGGCATGCGTTTCCGGACGCGTACGGATTTGTTTCGGCGAGGTTTCATTGCGCCGGGGTTTCCGAAGTCTCACCGGGCGGGAGGCGGAGTGCCCGTGGTGCGGCGGGCCCTTGTGGATCAGGGAGAATGGGCCCCATGAGCGTTCGAACCCAGTCATCCGAGCAGCCGGCCGAGGCTACCCACCGCGCCGGCTTCGCCTGCTTCGTGGGCCGCCCCAACGCGGGCAAGTCCACTCTCACGAACGCTCTGGTCGGGCAGAAGGTGGCGATCACCGCCAACCAGCCGCAGACGACGCGGCACACGGTGCGGGGCATCGTGCACCGTCCCGACGCGCAGCTGATCCTGGTCGACACCCCGGGGCTGCACAAGCCGCGCACGCTGCTCGGCCAGCGGCTCAACGACGTCGTACGGACCACGTGGGCCGAGGTCGACGTGATCGGGTTCTGCCTTCCGGCGAACGAGAAGCTGGGTCCCGGTGACCGCTTCATCGCCAAGGAACTGGCGTCCATCAAGAAGACGCCGAAGATCGCGATCGTCACGAAGACCGACCTCGTGGACAGCAAGACGCTCGCCGAGCAGCTCATCGCGATCGACCAGCTCGGCAAGGAGCTCGGGTTCGAGTGGGCGGAGATCGTCCCCGTCTCGGCGGTCGGCGCCAAACAGGTGGATCTGCTGGCCGACCTGCTCGTCCCGCTGCTGCCGGAGGGGCCGGCCCTCTACCCCGAGGGTGATCTCACCGACGAGCCGGAGCAGGTGATGATCGCGGAGCTGATCCGCGAGGCGGCGCTGGAGGGTGTCCGCGACGAGCTCCCCCACTCCATCGCCGTCGTCGTCGAGGAGATGCTTCCCCGCGAGGACCGCCCCGCGGACAAGCCGCTCCTCGACATCCACGCCTTCGTCTACATCGAGCGTCCCAGCCAGAAGGGCATCATCATCGGCCCCAAGGGCAAGCGCCTGAAGGAGGTCGGCATCAAGTCCCGTCGGCAGATCGAGGCGCTGTTGGGGACGCCGGTCTTCCTGGACCTGCATGTGAAGGTGGCGAAGGACTGGCAGCGGGATCCGCGGCAGCTGCGCAAGCTGGGCTTCTGAGACGGCTTCCTCGCCCCCGCCGCCCCTACCCGTCCCATCCTCGAAGGGGCTCGGCCCCTTCCACCCCGCCAGGGGGCTCCGCCCCCTGGACCCCCTCTCCTCAAACGCCGGAGGGGCTGACCAACCCAGCCCGTCCGGCGTTTGAGGACGAGGCCCGTTCAGGGCCGAAGCGGGGGTCTGGGGGCCGCAGACCCCCAGGAGGGCGGGGTCGAAGGGGCGGCGCCCCTGGGGATGGGACGGGTAGGGGCGGCGGGGGCGAGGAACCGGACCCGGTGTGACGGGCCTCGTACCGGCCGTGAGCAGCACCGCGCCACCGTGGGAACCGAAAAGGCCTACGGCGTTGTCAGTCCCCCGGCGTACCCTGGAAATCGCCAGGCCGCCCAAGTGGCAGGCGAGTCGTATCGAGGAGGACGAGCAAGGCCTACGAGCCGGCCCATGACTCAGACACCCACAGCTCACACACCCGCGCAGGGGCAGGCGAGAGCACAGTTCACCGTCCCCGCCCAGCACCCCATGGTGACCGTGCTGGGTTCCGGCGACTCCCTGCTGCGCGTGATCGAGAAGGCCTTCCCGGGGGCCGACATCCACGTCCGGGGCAATGAGATCAGCGCGGTCGGCGACGCCGCTGAAGTCGCTCTCATCCAGCGCCTGTTCGACGAGATGATGCTGGTGCTCCGCACCGGACAGCCGATGACGGAGGACGCAGTGGAACGCTCGATCGCCATGCTCAGAGCGAGTGAGAACGGCGAGGGCCCGGCCGAGACCCCGGCCGAGGTGCTCACCCAGAACATCCTCTCCTCGCGCGGCCGCACGATCCGCCCCAAGACCCTCAACCAGAAGCGGTACGTCGACGCGATCGACAAGCACACGATCGTCTTCGGCATCGGCCCGGCCGGTACCGGCAAGACCTACCTCGCCATGGCCAAGGCGGTGCAGGCCCTGCAGTCCAAGCAGGTCAACCGCATCATCCTGACCCGCCCCGCGGTGGAGGCCGGTGAGCGGCTCGGATTCCTCCCGGGCACGCTCTACGAGAAGATCGACCCCTACCTGCGCCCGCTGTACGACGCGCTGCACGACATGCTCGACCCGGATTCGATCCCCAGGCTCATGGCCGCGGGGACCATCGAGGTCGCGCCGCTCGCCTACATGCGTGGCCGCACCCTCAACGACGCCTTCATCATCCTGGACGAGGCCCAGAACACCAGCCCCGAGCAGATGAAGATGTTCCTCACCCGCCTCGGCTTCGACTCGAAGATAGTCATCACCGGTGACGTGACCCAGGTCGACCTCCCGGACGGCACCAAGTCCGGTCTGCGGCAGGTCCAGGACATCCTGGAGGGCGTCGAGGACGTCCACTTCTCCCGGCTCTCCTCCCACGATGTCGTCCGGCACAAGCTCGTCGGCCGTATCGTCGACGCGTACGAGGTGTACGACAGCAAGCACGGCACCCAGAACGGCTCGCACAAGGGCCGGGGCGGCAAGGCCGGGCACAAGGGGAAGTAGAGACACAGCACGACCATGTCGATCGACGTCAACAACGAGTCCGGAACCGAGGTCGACGAGCAGGCGATCCTCGACATCGCCCGCTACGCACTCGCGCGGATGCGCATCCACCCGCTCTCCGAGCTCTCGGTGATCGTCGTGGACGCCGACGCCATGGAGCAGCTCCACATCCAGTGGATGGACCTGCCGGGGCCGACGGATGTCATGTCCTTCCCGATGGACGAGCTGCGGCCGCCGTCCAAGGACGACGACGAACCCCCGCAGGGGCTCCTCGGCGACATCGTGCTGTGCCCCGAAGTCGCCGCCAAGCAGGGGGCGGAAGCGCCCACGCAGCACTCCATGGACGAGGAGCTCCAGCTGCTCACCGTCCATGGAGTGCTGCATCTGCTCGGGTACGACCACGAGGAGCCCGACGAGAAGGCCGAGATGTTCGGCCTGCAGGCCGCCATCGTGGACGGCTGGCGTTCGGAGAAGGGGATGACGGGGCCCTCCCCGGCCCCGACCGTGTCATGAACCTCCCCCTCGTCTCCGGCGCGATCGCCCTCGTGGTCGTCGCCTGGCTCGCCGCCTGCGCGGAGGCGGGCCTGGCGCGCGTCTCCAGCTTCCGCGCCGAGGAGGCCGTACGCGGCGGCCGTCGCGGCAGCGAGAAACTCGCGCTCGTCGCCGCCGACCCGACCCGCTATCTGAACGTGGCGCTGCTGGTGCGCGTGGCCTGCGAGATGGCCGCCGCCGCGCTCGTCACGTACGCCTGTCTGCAGGAGTTCGACAGCACCACCGAGGCCCTCCTGGTCGCGATAGCGGTCATGGTGCTGGTGTCGTACGTCGCCGTCGGTGTCTCCCCGCGCACCATCGGCCGCCAGCATCCGCTGAACACGGCGACGGCGGCGGCGTACGTGCTGCTGCCGCTCGCGCGGATCATGGGCCCGATCCCGTATCTGCTGATCCTCATCGGCAACGCCCTCACCCCCGGCAAGGGCTTCCGGCGCGGCCCGTTCGCCTCCGAGGCGGAGCTGCGGGCGCTGGTCGACCTCGCCGAGAAGGAGTCGCTGATCGAGGACGACGAGCGCCGCATGGTGCACTCGGTCTTCGAGCTGGGCGACACGCTGGTGCGGGAGGTGATGGTCCCGCGGACCGACCTGGTCGTCATCGAGCGTTACAAGACCATCCGCCAGGCCCTCACCCTCGCCCTGCGCTCCGGTTTCTCGCGCATACCGGTCGTCGGGGAGAGCGAGGACGACGTGGTCGGGATCGTGTATCTGAAGGACCTGGCCCGCAAGACGCACATCAGCCGGGACGCGGAGAGCGAGCTGGTGTCCACGGCCATGCGGCCCGCCGCCTTCGTCCCGGACACCAAGAACGCCGGCGACCTGCTGCGCGAGATGCAGCAGGAGCGCAACCACGTCGCCGTCGTCATCGACGAGTACGGCGGCACCGCCGGCATCGTCACCATCGAGGACATCCTCGAGGAGATCGTCGGCGAGATCACCGACGAGTACGACCGTGAGCTGCCGCCGGTGGAGGAGCTGGGCGAGGACCGCTACCGGGTCACCGCCCGCCTGGACATCACCGACCTCGGCGAGCTGTACGGCCTCGACGAGTACGACGACGAGGACGTGGAGACCGTCGGCGGGCTGCTGGCGAAGGCGCTGGGCCGGGTGCCGATCGCCGGGGCGTCGTCCCTGGTCGAGCTGCCGGACAGCCGTGAACTGCGGCTGACGGCGGAGGCGGCGGCCGGGCGCCGGAACAAGATCGTGACCGTGCTCGTGGAGCCGGTGGGCCCAGTCGAGGCCCAGGAGGAGGAGATGAAGGCGGAGTGACCCCTCAGGAGCTGCGTGCTTTCTGTCTGTCCTTCAACGCCGCCGTGGAGGACTTCCCGTTCGCCCCGGAGATCTCGGTCTTCAAGGTCCAGGGCAAGATGTTCGCCTTGAGCTGGATGGACGCCCTGCCCTTGAAGGTCAACCTCAAGTGCGACCCGGAGGACGCGGTCCGGCTCCGCACCGAGCACCCCGGCCTGATCGCGCCCGGCTACCACATGAACAAGCGGCACTGGAACACGGTGACGGTCGACGGCGAGCTCCCGGACCGTGTCGTCCGGGAGCTCATCGAGGACTCGTACGACCTCGTCGTGGCCGGTCTGCCGAGAGCCGAGCGGCTCCGCCTGGACCGCCCCTGAGCCCGCTCGGAGTTCTCTCCTCGGGCCCACCCCCGTCAGGCCCGCGTCCGCTTCCCGCCGCGGGACACCGCACCGAGTGCCACCGCCAGCAGGACGGCCGTGGTCAGCACGATCGCCGCGTTCAGGGCCATCACCGTGCGAGTGCCGGACAGCAGGTCGTCGGAGGTGGTGGCGAGGACGCCCAGCAGGGGGATGCCGATGGTGATGCCGATCTGCTGGGTCGAGGTGACCAGGCCGGTGGCCAGGCCCTGTTCCTCGTCGGGGACGCCCGAGGTGACCGTCAGGCCGTAGGAGATGATCGCGCCCAGGTGGAACATGCTCGCCAGCGAGACGGCGGCCGTGGCGAGCCAGACGGACCAGGTGTGGGCGTTCAGGAACACCAGGGCGGAGATGAAGGCGCCCTGACCGGCGAGTGAGACGACGAGGGTGCGGCGCGCGCCGAGGCGGCTGATGAACCTCGGGGTGAGCGAGCCCGCGATCACCGAGACGACGCCCTGGACGCCGAAGACCAGGCCCGTCTCCCAGGCCGACAGGTGCAGGATCTCCTGCAGGTACAGGGTGAGGACGAAGACGACGGTCGACATCATCGAGAAGGTGACCAGGCCGCCCAGGTTGCCCCAGGCCACCGTGCGGCGGCGCAGCATGGGCAGCGAGACCAGGGGTGCGGACGTGCGGGACTCGACGACCGCGAAGGCCGTGAGGAGCGCGAGGCCCACGATCAGCGTCGAGATGACGTCGGTGCGGGCGAAGCCGTGGTCGGCGGCCGTGGTCAGGGCGTAGATCAGGGAGAGCAGACCGCCGGTGACGGTGATCGCCCCGGGGACGTCCAGGTGGGGGCGCTGCGGGGTGCGGGACTCGGGCAGCAGGCCGGGGGCCAGCGGCAGCACGATCAGCGCGAAGACGGCGAGCAGGCCCATCGTGGAGCGCCAGCCGAGCGCGTCGGTGAGGACGCCGCCCGCGACGACGCCGATGGTGAAGCCGAGGGACATGAGCGTCCCGGAGATGCCGAGGGCGCGGTCCCGGGCGGGGCCCTCGGCGAACGTGGTGGTGAGCAGGGACATGCCCGTGGGGACGATGACCGCCGCGCCGAGGCCCTGCAGGGCGCGGCCCGCGAGGAACGACGCCGGGTCCCAGGCGAACGTCGCGAGTACCGAGGCCGCGGCGAACAGGGCGAGGCCGGTGAGGAACAGCTTGCGGCGGCCGTAGAGGTCGCCGATGCGGCCGAACAGGAGCAGGAAGCCGCCGGACGGCAGCGCGAACGCCGTGACCGCCCACTGCAGTGCCGACTGGCTCATGCCGAGGTCGGCGCCGAGGACGGGGAGGGCGACGTTCAGGACGGAGAAGTCGAGCGCGACCATGAACTGGGCCGCGCACAGGACGAACAGGACGAGTTTGTCGCGCGTCGACAGCCTGGGGGTGTCGAACGCTGGGGTCGTGGTGGGACTGGTGGTTGTACTGGTGGTGTCGATCGCCATGGGCAAGAGACTGCTCGTGCCGGAATAGCCGTGGGGAGCGGGAAGTTGTCCTGGTGGTGGCACCACCAGCCAACGGGACGAGGGGGATTCGTACGTGTCCGAGGGCGCGCTGAAGAGCAGGCGGCGGCACGAGCTGCGCGAGTTCCTGATGAGCAGGCGGGCCCGGGTGACACCGGCCGAGGCGGGTCTGCCGGACGGCGGGGCGCGGCGCCGTACGCCGGGGTTGCGGCGCGAGGAGGTCGCCGTGCTCGCCGGGGTGGGCGCCTCCTGGTACCAGTGGCTGGAGCAGGGGCGGGACATCTCCGTCTCGCCGCAGGTGCTGGACTCGGTGGCCCGCGTGCTGCGGCTGAGCAACGCCGAGCGCCGGCATCTGTATCTGCTGGCCGGGATGAATCCGCCGGTGCGTGAAGTGGCGCCCGAGAAGCGGGACATGTGCGACGGGCTGCAGCGGCTGATCGACGCGTGGATGCCGTATCCGGCGCACATCATGGACAGGTACTACAACGGCGTGATGCACAACGACGCGGCCGCGACCGTGCTCGGCATGCGGCCGGGCAGGAACTGGAACTGCCTGATCGACTTCTTCACGGATCCGCTGTACCGGGCGCGGTCGAAGAGCTGGGAGCGGAACGCCCGTACGGTCGTGGCGCAGTTCCGCGCGCTGTGCTCGGCCTCCCCCGACGACGAGGGCTTCTTGGCCGTGCTGGCCGAGGCGAGGGCGTCCAGCCCGGAGTTCAGCGAGCTGTGGGAGCGGCGGGACATCGAGGACGCCGGGCAGATCCGCAAGGAGCTGGACCATCCGCTGGTCGGGCTGCTGTGCCTGGAGTCGAGCGTGATGCAGATGCCGGCGCGGCCGGATCTGTCGATCGTGCTGCACACTCCGCTGGACGAGGCGAACACGGCGGCGAAGCTCGAGTGGCTGGCGTCGCCCGAGGGGCGGCGCGGGGCGATGTACCCCGTGGCCGGGTAGGCGGGGCGGCGCTTCGTATGCTCAGGTCATGACCGACAACAGCGCGCTTGACCCCGAGGACCGCAAGATCGTCACCCTGGCCCGTTCCGCGCGGGCCCGCAACGGTGTGCCCGAGGGGGCGGCCGTACGGGACGAGACCGGCCGTACGTATGTCGCCGGGACCGTTGCCCTGGACTCCCTGAAGCTGAGTGCGCTGCGGACGGCGGTGGCGATGGCGGTGGCGTCCGGGGCCAAGTCGCTGGAGGCGGCGGCGGTCGTGACGGAGGCGGAGGGGGTCTCGGAGGGGGACCTGGCGGCTGTGCGGGACCTTGGCGGGGCTGGGACTCCGGTGCTGGTGGCGGGGCCGGACGGGGCGGTGCGTTCCACGGTTACGGCGGGCTGAGGGGCGGGGCGTTTTTTCGCCCCCGCCGCCCCTACCCGTCCCATCCCTGGGGGCTGCCGCCCCCGGACCCCCGCTGTCGGCCCTTCGGGCCTCGTCCTCAAACGCCGGACGGGCTGAAATCCAGCCCCTCCGGCGTTTGAGGAGCGGGGTCTGGGGCGGAGCCCCAGAAGGATGGGACGGGTAGGGGCGGCGGGGGCGAGTGTCGGCGGGGCTGCGAGTGGGCGGGGCCGGTGTCACCCTGAGGGCAGAGAAGATCTGCGAAGGGACTCGTCATGATCACCACTGACCTCGCTCCCGGCTCCCCCTGTTGGCTCGACCTCGGTGCCCCAGACGTCCGGGCCGCCGCGGCCTTCTACGGCGCGGTGCTCGGCTGGGAGTACGAGTCCATGGGTGAGGCGGAGGACTTCGAAGGCGGGATGTTCAAGAAGGACGGCAAGACCGTCGCCGGGCTCGGCAAGCTCACCGAGGAGGGGGCGCGATCGGCCTGGATGATCTACTACACCGTCGATGACGCGGACGCGACGACCCAGGCCGTCGAGCGCGCGGGCGGCTCGGTGCGGGTGGCGCCGCGGGACCTCGACGACTGGGGGCGGATGGCGCAGTACAACGATCCGCTGGGCGGCCAGTTCGCGGTCTGGCAGCCGGGGAAGAACTCCGGCTTCGAGCTGGCGGACGCGCCGGGCTCGCTGTCGTGGACCGAGCTGTACACGAGCGACGCGGCGGGCGCGAAGGAGTTCTACGGCGGTGTCCTCGGCTGGCAGTTCAGTGAGATGGCGCTGCCGGGCGGCGGGGGCGCGTACACCCTCATCACGCCGGCCGGGCTGCCCGAGGAGCGTATGCAGGGCGGTCTCATGGAGCTGCCCGAGGAGAACCTCACGCTGACGAACGGGCGGCCGTACTGGCACCCGGTCTTCAACGTCACCGACTGCGACGCCGCGGTCGCCAAGGTCACCGAGAACGGCGGCAGTGTGCAGATGGGGCCGGAGGACGCGGAGGGCGTCGGCCGCCTGGCCGTCTGCGTGGACCCGTCGAAGGCGGACTTCGTGGTGCTGACACCGTCCACCCCGAGCTGACTTCAGCCTGGCGGTCACGCCGACCGGCGGAACCCGATCGTCGGCACCGCCCGCCGCAGCGGCCACGGTCTGCCCTCCTCCTCCGGCACCAGATCCGCCAGGAACGCGTACCGGCGCAGGGCCTCGGGGTCCTGCCGGTCGAGGGACCTGACCTTGCGCCACCAGGCGCCGATCTCGGCCCAGCCGGGGGCGGACAGGGAGCCGCCGAACTCCTGCACCGAGAGTGCTGCCGTCAGGCCCGCGAAGGCCAGCCGGTCGGCCAGCGGCCAGTCGGCCAGGGTGCCGGTGACGAAGCCCGCCACGAAGACGTCTCCGGCGCCGGTCGGGTCGAGGGCCTCGACGGCGATGGCGGGGACCTCAGCCGTCTCCCCGGTCCGTCCGTCCACCGCGTACGCGCCCTGTGCGCCGAGGGTGACCACGGCGACGGGGACGTGCGCGGTGAGGGCGTGGGCCGCCTCGCGCGGGCAGTCGGTGCCCGTGTACCGCATGGCCTCCTGGGCGTTCGGCAGGAAGGCCTCGCAGTGCTCCAGGTCGGCCAGCCCCGCCAGGTCCCACGCCCCCGTGTCGTCCCAGCCGACGTCGGCGAAGATGCGGGCGCCCTTGCTCGCGGCCTGCGCGATCCAGGGGGCCCGCTTGCCCGGCTCCAGAGAGGCCACGGCGGCACGCGCGCGCGGGGGGCAGTCCGGCGCCGGCTCCTCCGGGGGCGGCTCGTGGCCGTGGGAGACCATGGTGCGCTCGCCCTCGTACGCCATCGAGACCGTCACCGGCGAGTGCCAGCCCGGCACCGTGCGCGACGGCGAGAGGTCGATGCCCTCGCCGTGCTCCAGCGCGTCCCAGCAGTACTCGCCGTAGTGGTCGTCACCGAAGGCCGCCGCGAGGGAGGTCCGCAGGCCGAGGCGGGACAGGGCCGTCGCCATGTTCGCCACGCCGCCGGGGCTCGACCCCATCCCGCGCGCCCAGGACTCCGTCCCGCGCACCGGGGCCGAGTCGAGGCCGGTGAAGATGATGTCGAGGAAGACCGTGCCCGTGAGGTACACGTCCCAGGGCGGGTCGGCGGGCGTGCGCAGGCCGGCGAGGGGGTCGACCCGGGCCCGGCGGTACGGCGCCCCTGCCATGGACGACGGCCCCTGGGGCGAGGCTCCCTTTCCGTTGGTCGCGGTGGGCGTGGTCACGGTGCGCTCCCTGACGTGGTGCTGATCTGGCCAGTGTGCACCACGCCACCGACAACGCCACCGCATCAGCGACAACGCCACCGCGAACCGGCCCGAGCCCCCGGTGGACGACCTCACCGAGGCCGTCGGCGTGCCGCTACCAGCGGGGCACCGAGGGCGTGATCCAGCCGGGGTCGGCGACCCGCATGGCGGCCGCGTCGTCGCGGTCCCGCAGCGAGCCGTCGTCTTCCAGCCACCGCCGGTGCAGCTCCGCCAGCCTCTCGCGGTCCAGCTCGACACCGAGGCCGGGCGCGTCGGGCACGGTGACCCTGCCGCCCTCGAAGGTGAGGCGCTCGGTGAGGACGTCCTCGGACTGCCAGGGGTAGTGGGAGTCGCAGGCGTGGTGCAGGTTCGGGACGGTCGACGCCACGTGGGTCATCGCGGCCAGGGAGATGCCCAGGTGGGTGTTGGAGTGCATGGACACCCCGACGCCGAAGGTGCGGCAGATCGCCGCCAGCTGCTGGGTGTTGCGCAGCCCGCCCCAGTAGTGGTGGTCGGAGAGGACGACCTGCACGGCGTCCTTGGTGAACGCCTCCTTGACCTCCGCGAACGTCGTCACGCACATGTTGGTCGCCAGCGGCACCCCGGCCCGCGCGGCGACCTCGGCCATGGCGGCCGTACCGAGTGTCGGGTCCTCCAGGTACTCCAGGACCTCCCCGAGCTCCCGCGCCACCTTCAGCGAGGTCTCCACGGACCACGCCCCGTTGGGGTCGAGGCGCAGGGGGTGCCCGGGAAAGGCCGCCGCGAGGGCCCGTACGGCGGCGATCTCCTCGTCCGGCGGGAAGACGCCGCCCTTGAGCTTGAAGGAGGTGAACCCGTACCGCTGCGTGAACCTCCGCGCCTGCTCCACGACCCCGGCCGGGTCGACGGCGGCGCCCCAGTCGTCCTTCTCGGCGCGGACGCCCTCCGGGTGCGCGGCCCACTTGTAGAACAGGTACGCGCTGTACTCGACCGTGTCGCGCACCTTGCCGCCGAGCAGCGCGTGCACGGGCAGCCCGAGCGCCTTGCCGAGTGCGTCGAGGCAGGCCACCTCGAAGCCGGAGACGACGGACAGCCGCAGCTTGTCGGCGGTCTGGACACCGCGCAGCCCTCCGACGTCGACCTGGCCTGAGACCCGGGCGTCGTCCACGGTCACCTCGTCGGCGACGGTGAACAGTCCGTTCGCATCACTGATCTGACGACCGATCAGCTTTGCGGCGAACGGCCGTGCCAGCTCCAGGTACTTGGTGTCGCCGTAGGTCTCGCCGACCCCGGTGATCCCGTCGGCCGTGACGACCTCGATGATCAGCCGGGGCGTGTACGGCTGGTGCACACCCTGCGTGTTGAGCAGCGGCGGGTCGGCGACCAGGATGGGCGTCAGCCGTACGTCCGTGATGGCGAGGTTCACAGGGTCGCTCCTACGAGGTCGAGTCCGGTGGTGAGCAACTGCTTCAGCTCGGCCAGGTCGGCGGCCGACGGGTCGGTGAGCGGGGCGCGTACGGGGCCGACGGGGCGGCCGCGCAGCCGGGCCGCCGCCTTCACCAAGGACACGGCGTAGCCGGGCACCCGGTCGCGGAGTTCGACGAGCGGGACGTAGAAGTCGCGCAGCAGCTTGTCGACCGTGCCGTGGTCGCCGCGCCGGAGGGCGGCGAAGAAGGCGTCGGCGATCTCGGGGGCGAAGGCGTGGACGGCGGAGGAGTAGGCAGGGACGCCGACGGCGGCGTAGGCGCGGGCCTGGATCTCGGCGGTGGCGGCGCCGTTGAAGAAGAGGAAGCCCTCGGGGGCGGCGAGGGTGAGGCGCTGGAGCCGGTCGAGGTCGCTGTGGCCGTCCTTGAGCCCGATGACGTTCGGGATGCGGGCGATGCGCCTCAACGACTCGGCGGTGAAGGCGACTTGACCGCGCTGGTAGGCGATGAGCGGCAGCCGCGTCCGGGCCGCGAGCCGCTCCAGCTGGGCGACCAGGCCGTCCTGCGGGGCGGCGACCAGGTAGTGCGGCAGGACGAGGAGGGCGTCGGCGCCGACCTCCTCGGCGATCCGGGCGAAACGCGCGGCCTGCGCCCAGCCGTAGCCGACCCCGGCGACGACGGGCACGCGCCCGCCCGCCTCGCCCGCCTCCTCGACGGCGATCGAGACGACCTGCCGGTACTCGTCCTCGTCCAGCGAGAAGAACTCGCCGGTGCCGCAGGCGGGGAAGATCGCGCCGGGAGCGGTGGCGAGCTGGGCGGCGATGTGGGCGCGGAAGCCGTCCGGGTCCAGAGTGCCGTCCTCGTGGAAGCTCGCGAGCGGGAACGACAGCACTCCTTGCGCCATGCCGTCCCGCAAACGCCGGGCCGTGTCCGTGTCCGTGTCCGTGTGGAGGCTCACCCTGGTCTCCCTATGTAGACGTCATCCACGTATGAAAATGGAGATTAGATAGGCGAACCCCGACCGTCAATGGCCCGGCCCATCCGACACGTCCACCCGATGCGATCCGTTTACGATCGCCCCATGTCAGACACAGGCGGCGTCCGCGAGGTGAAGTCGGCGGCGCGGACGGTCGAGTTGCTGGAACTGCTCGCCGCGCGCGGCGACCGCCCCGCCCGCCTCCAGGAGCTGGCGGACGAGCTGGAGGTGCCGCGCAGCTCCATGTACGCCCTGCTGCAGACCCTGATCTCCCGCGGCTGGGTCCGCACGGACATCACCGGCTCGCTCTACGGCATCGGCATCCACGCCCTGCTCACCGGCACCAGCTACCTCGACTCCGACCCGCGCGTGCGGGTCGTACGCCCGTATCTCGACGAGGCGTCGGAGGCGCTCGGCGAGACGATCCACATGGGGCGGCTGGACGGCCGGGACGTGGCCTATCTGGCGACGCGCGAGTCGCACGAGTACCTGCGGACGATCAGCCGGGTCGGCCGACGCCTCCCGGCGCACGCGGGGGCCCTGGGCAAGGCGCTGCTCGCCGAACGCCCCGACGGCGACCTCCCCGAGGGCCCGTACGAGTCCCTCACTCCCCGCACCCACACCACCCGCGAGTCCCTCGCCGCCGACCTCGCCGAGGTGCGGGTGCGCGGCTACTCGGTCGACCGCGAGGAGGGCGTCACCGGCATCGTCGGATTCGGCTTCGCCCTGCGCTACGACTCCCCGGCCCAGGACGCGATCAGCTGCTCGGTGCCGGTGGCCCGGCTGTCGGCGGGGCACGAGGAGCGGATCGTCGCGGTGATGCGGGAGACCAGGGCGAAGATCGAGGCGACGGTTCCCGGCGGGGCCGGCGGCAGCGGGTCGGTGCACTGGCGCAGGTGAGGGCGCCTTCTACCCGCATTCCCTCGCCCCAAACAGAACGTGCCCCAGATCACACCACCCTCGCTTCTTCACACCACTCCCTGCTTGATACAAATTCCTCGCGCGTTCCTGTCCGTCGACGGCCTGCGCCCTCCCCCTCTTGAGCCGCTTCTTTCGCATGCCCTGGGAACGCCCGTGTTCGCCCCCCGCACCACTGCCTGGCCCCTCGTCGCCCTTTTCACGGCCGGGTACCTCGCCCCGTATCTGCTGCCGACGGTCGTCGGCAGGCTCGACTCCGGTCTTCCGCTCTCCCCCACCCAGGCGGGCGCCGTCGGCAGCGCGTTGCTGCTGAGTTCGGCGTCGGCCGGGTTCGCGCTGGCCTCGCGCGTCGAGCGCATCGGGGCGCGGCGGCTGGCCCGCATCGGCCTCACGCTCGCGGCCCTCGGCTACGGCGGGGCGGCATGCGCACACGCCGTACCGGCCGTCGTCGTGGGCGTGCTCGTCGGCGGCTTCGGATCCGGTACGGCCACCGCGGTCGCCGCCACCCGCATCGCCGCCCAGCCCGACCCGCACCGGCCCACCACCCTCGGCCTCCTCGGCGTCTCCGCCCTCGCGGGCGCCGTCTATCTGACGGTCCCCCATCTCGGCCCCGGGCACGGCCTCCCGCTCGCCGCGATCGCCCTCACGGCGCTCGCCGTATGGCCGCTGACGGGCCGGCTCCCCGCCGCCACGAGCACCTCACGACAGGGCTGGGACGCCTCCCCCCTCCCGCACCGCCGCCAGGGCCTGACCCTCGCCGCCTGCATGCTGTGCTGGTCCCTCGCCCAGAACTCCCTGTGGGGCGTCAGCGGCCGGATCGGCCTGGACCAGGCGCATCTGACGGAGGCCACGGTCGGCGCGGTGTTCGCGGTGGCGCTCGGCGCCGGGCTGCTGGGCGTCACCGGGGCGGGCGCGCTCGGCCCGCGCCTCGGCCGCGCGCTGCCCATCGGCGCGGGTACGGCCCTCATCGCGGTCTGCATCGTGCTCAGCGCGTCCGCCACCGACCTGACGAGCTTCGCGACCGGCGAGATCGCCTGGAACACGCTCTACCCGATCGTCCTGTCGTACGTCATCGGCCTCGCCGCCTCCCTCGACGGGCGCGGCCGTTGGGCGGTGCTCGTCGGCTCGGCGTCGTCGCTGGGCACGGCGGCGGGACCGCTGACCGGGAGCGTGCTGTCGGCGCAGGCCGGGTTCCCGGTCATGGGCGCGGCGCTGGCGGCCGGGCTGCTGGTGATCGCCGTGCCGATGACGGCGGTGGCGCTGGGCCTGCGGTCCCGGAAGACCGTCGCGGTCACGGAAGGCGCCGAGGTGGTCGAGGTCGTCGAGGTGGTCGAGATCCCCCTGGACACCGCCGAAGCGACCCCCGCCGCCCCCGACCGCCTCACCGCGGCTACCTGAACTCGTACGCCTCCACCTCGGCCAGGTACCGCGCCCGCAACTCCTCGTCGTCCTCCAGGAAGGAGGCGAGGAACGAGTTGCGGGCGAGCTCCCGGAGCCGTTCGTCGGTCAGGCCGAGGCTCTGGCGTACGGCGTCGAAGTTGTCGCCCGCGTAGCCGCCGAAGTAGGCCGGATCGTCGGAGTTGACCGTGCACATCAGCCCGGCGTCGAGCATCGCGGGCAGGGGGTGCTCGGCGAGGACGTCGACGGTCCGCAGCCGTACGTTCGACAGCGGACACAGCGTCAGCGGCACCCGCTCCCGCACCAGCCGCTCGACCAGCGCCGGGTCCTCCACGCAGCGCAGCCCGTGGTCGACGCGCTCCACGCCGAGGATGTCGAGGGCCTCGGTGATGTAGGCGGGCGGCCCCTCCTCGCCCGCGTGCGCGACGCGCCGCAGACCGAGCGCTGCGGCGGCCTCGTACACCTCGCGGAACTTCACCGGTGGGTGGCCGACCTCGGCCGAGTCGAGACCGACGCCGGTGATCCGGTCGAGATACGGCTCGGCGGCCCGCAGCGTCTCCATGGCCGACTCGGCGGAGTCGTCGCGCAGGAAGCACATGATGAGCCGCGTGGAGACGCCGTGCTTCGCCTCGCTGCCGCCCAGCGCCCGCCACAGCCCCTCGACGACCGTCCCCAGCTCCACGCCCCGCTTGGTGTGGGCCTGCGGATCGAAGAAGATCTCCGCGTGCCGCACACCCTGCGCGGCGGCGCGGGCGAGGTAGGCGTTCGCGAGGTCCTCGAAGTCCCGCTCGGTGCGCAGGACGGCCATGAGCTCGTAGTACAGGTTCAGGAAGGACTGGAGGTCCTCGAACTGATAGGCCTTGCGGAGCTCTTCGGTCTCGGCGTACGGCAGCTCGACGCGGTTGCGGGCGGCCAGTTCGAAGGCGAGCTCGGGTTCGAGGGTGCCTTCGATGTGGAGGTGCAGTTCTGCTTTCGGGACGGACATCAAAGCATCGTACGGGGGTGTCACCGACGTTTCGGTAGCGGCACCCGCAGCAGGTCGTGCGCGACCGTCAGCTCCCCGTCGAACCCGGCGGCCCGCGCCTGCCGTTCGAACTCGTCCGGCTCGGTGTAGCGCTGGCTGAAGTGCGTGAGCACGAGATGCCGTACGCCGCAGTCGAGCGCGACCCGAGCGGCCTGACCGGCGGTCAGATGACCGTGTTCCACGGCGAGTTCGACGTCCTCGTCCAGGAAGGTGGACTCGATGACGAGCATGTCGCAGCCGTCGGCGAGGGTGTACACCCCGTCGCACAGCCGGGTGTCCATGACGAACGCGAACCGCTGTCCGCGCCGCACCTCGCTGACGTCCTGCAGGGAGACCCCGCCGAGCACCCCTTCCCGCTGGATGCGCCCGACGTCGGGCCCCTTGATGCCGTGCGCGGCGAGCCGTTCTGGCAGCATGCGGCGACCGTCGGGCTCGACGAGGCGGTAGCCGTACGACTCGACGGGGTGCGACAGCCGGGCGGTGTGGAGGGTGTAGCCACCGGTGTCGGCGATGACGCCGTCCTCGCTGACCGGCACCTGCGCGATGTCGACGGTCTCCCGGTAGGCGGTGGCGTACCGCAGCCGGTCGAAGAAGCGCTGACCGGAACGCGGGTAGTGGGCGGTGACCGGATGCGGAACCTTGTCGAGGTTTATCCGCTGGATGACGCCGGCGAGGCCGAGCGAGTGGTCCCCGTGGAAGTGGGTGACGCAGATCCGGTTCAGGTCGTGCGCCGCGACTCCGGCCCGGAGCATCTGCCGCTGGGTGCCCTCGCCGGGGTCGAAGAGGATGCCCTCGCCGTCCCACCGCAGCAGATACCCGTTGTGGTTCCGGTGCCGGGTCGGGACCTGGCTCGCTGTCCCGAGGACGACCAATTCACGTACGGACACGGCTGGTTACCCGGGGGGCCACTGCATGCCGCGGCCGCCGAGGATGTGGGCGTGGGCGTGCCAGACGGTCTGCCCGGCGCCGGCGCCGGTGTTGAAGACGATGCGGTAGCTCTCCAGCTTGTCCTCGTCGGCGACGGCCTGGGCCTCGCGCAGGACGTCCGCGGCGAGCGTCGGTTCGGCGGTGGCGAGGGCGGCGGCGTCGCGGTAGTGCGCCTTGGGGATGACCAGGACGTGGGTGGGCGCCTGCGGGTTGATGTCCCGGAACGCGACGGTCGTGTCCGTCTCCCGCACGATCGTCGCCGGGACATGGCCCCCGACGATCTTGCAGAACAGGCAGTCGTCCTGCGGCTCCCCTGCCATTTTCCCTCCGGGGGTTGAGCGGGTGGGTTTACGGGGGGCATCGTATCGTCGTCGGGTGCGGGTGCGTGGGGGGTGATCGCGCAGTTCCCCGCGCCCCTAGGTGGGCACACTCGGCGGCGTTTTCGCCGGCCGTTCCTCCAGCGTCGTCAACGCTATCCGGATCGCCTCGTCCAGTTGGGTGTCGCGGCCCGCCGCCCAGTCCTGCGGACGCTGGACCACCTCCACGTCCGGGTCCACGCCGTGGTTCTCCACGTCCCAGCCGTAGCCGTCCAGCCAGATGGCGTACTTCGGCTGGGTGATCAGGGTGCCGTCGACCAGGTGGTAGCGGCTGTCGATGCCGATCACGCCGCCCCAGGTCCGCGTCCCCACCACGGGGCCGAGGCCCAGTGCCTTGATCGCCGCGTTGACGATGTCCCCGTCCGACCCGGAGAACTCGTTCGCCACCGCCACCACGGGGCCGCGCGGTGCGTCCACCGGGTAGCTGTACGGGCGCATGCCGCGCGGCAGTTCCCAGCCGACGATGCGCCGTGCCAGCTTCTCCACGACGAGTTGCGAGGTGTGCCCGCCGCCGTTCTCCCGGATGTCCACGACGAGGCCTTCGCGGGCCACCTCGACGCGCAGGTCGCGGTGGATCTGGGCCCAGCCCGGCGCCTGCATGTCGGGCACGTGGAGGTAGCCGAGCCGGCCGCCGGACTTCTCGTGGACGTACGCCCGCCGGTCCGCCACCCAGGCGTGGTACCGCAGGGGCTGCTCGTCGGCGATCGGGACCACGACGGCGTGCCGTACGTCCCCGCCGCCGGCCGGCGAGATCGTCAGCTCCACCGCCTTGCCCGCCGTGCCGACGAGCAGCGGGCCGGGCCCGGCCACCGGATCCACCGGTACCCCCGCCACCGCCACGATCGCGTCCCCGGCCCGCACCGCGACCCCCGGCGCGGCCAGCGGTGCCCGTGCCTCGGGGTCGGAGGTCTCGGACGGCAGGATGCGGTCGATGCGCCAACTGCCGTCCGCATGGCGGGCGATGTCGGCGCCGAGCAGTCCCTGCCGGGCCCCGCCGCCGTATCCGCCGCGCCCGGCGACGTACGCGTGCGAGGTGCCGAGTTCGCCCTGCACCTCCCACAGCAGGTCGATCAGGTCGTCGTGGGTGGCGACCCGGTCCACGAGCGGGCGGTAGCGGTCCAGCACTGCGGCCCAGTCCACGCCGTTCATGTCCGGCCGCCAGAAGTGGTCCCGCATGATGCGGCCGGTCTCCTCGAACATCTGCCGCCACTCCGCCGACGGGTCGACCGTCTGCCGTACGCGCGTCAGGTCCACGGTGATGTTCGAGTCGCTGTCGTCGTCCCCGGAGGCCCGCCGGTCGCTGGGGACGACCTTGAGGCGGCCGTCGGTCCACAGCAGCAGCCGCTTGCCGTCGCCGCTGACCTCGAAGTGGTCGGCGTCGTCGGCGAGATGCTCCGCGCGCCGCTGGAGGAGGTCGTAGCGTTCCAGTTCGGACTTGGGCTCGGGGTCGTCGGGCGTGGCGCGGGAGGCGCCGAGCGCGCCGCGTACGGGGTGCCGTAGCCACAGCACGCCGTCCTTCGCGGCCCGCAGGTTGCTGTAGCGGGCGGCCTCGACCGGGAACGGCACGATCCGGTCGGCAAGCCCTTCGAGGTCGATGCGGGTGGTCGGGGTGCCCTCGCTGTCGGGGGTCTCGTCCTTGTCCGGCGCGTCGAAGGGGCGGCCGTGCCGTTGCGGGCCGAAGGGGGACGGGGTGGTGGCGGCGAGGGTGATCAGGTGGGGGCGGGAGCCGACCACGAACGCGAGGTCGAAGACGTGCTCGTCGTAGACGGGGTCGAAGGCGCGCGTCGAGAGGAAGACCAGGTGCTTGCCGTCCTGGGTGAACGCCGGCGCGTAGTCCTGGAAGCGCAGCGGGGTCGCCTCGGAGACCGACAGGTCGGTGGTGTTGGCGAGCTTGAGCTGGCTCAGCGGGCGCGGGCCGGGATGCGACCACGCCAGCCAGGCCGAGTCGGGCGAGAAGACCAGCCCGGACACATCCCCGTCCACGCTGCGGTCGACCTCACGGACCTCGCCGCTCTCCCGCTCGACGAGCAGCAGCCGCCCGTCGTGCGCGGCGACCGCCGCCCTGCTCCCGTCGGGCGCCATGGCGAGCTCCAGGACACGGCCCAGCTGCCCGGCGCCGAGCCTGCGCGGCGTGGCCCCCGGGGCGAGCCCGGTCGCGGGCGCGAACTCCAGGGCGTCGTCGCCCTCCGCGTCCGTCACCCACACCACCCACTCCTCGCCCTCCGCCCGGAAGGTGCGCGGCAGCCGGGCCCGTACGCCGGGCTCGGCGGCGAGCGCGCGGGTGGGACCGGAGCGGTGGGTGACCCAGTGCACGGCGCCCCGGACGGAGACCGCGCTGCCGCGCGCGGTGTGGTCGGGCGCCGCCTCCCCGAACGAGCGGGCGGCGTTCAGCGGGTACGGCTGCCGGTCGGTGCGCTGCCCGCCGAGCCGGATGTCGAGCGGGCGCGGCTCGGCCCCGTCGAGGTCGTCCAGGAGCCACAGTCGTCCGGCGGAGGCGTAGACGACCCGGCTGCCGTCGCCGGCGGCGTGCCGGGCGTAGAAGCCGTCGGTGGGGGTGTGCCGTCGTAGGTCGGACCCGTCGGCGAGGGACGAGTACACCGCCCCCACGCCCTCGTGGTCGGAGAGGAACGCGATCCGCTCCCCCACCCACACGGGGTACTCGATGTTCCCGTCCAGCTCCTCATGCAGCCGTACGAAGTCGCCGTCGCCCGCGCGGTCGATCCACAGCTTGCCCGCCGTGCCGCCCCGGTAGCGCTTCCAGCGTGCCGCCTCCAGGCCCATGGGCGCGGACGCGAGCACGAGCTGTGGCCCGTGCACGACGTCGGCGACGGGGCCGTACGGCAGCGTGGTGGCCGGTCCGCCGTCGAGCGGGACCGTGTGGGCCCAGGTGCGGCGGCTGCCCGCCTGGGCCTGGCTGCTGATCGCGAGGACCTCGCCGTCGGGGGTCCAGCCACGCACCCGGGTCTGCCAACTGCCCCAGTGCGTGAGGCGCTTCGAGGGGCCGCCGTCGACCGGCGCGATGTGCACCTCGGGGGCGCCGTCGCGGGTGGAGGTCCAGGCGACGGTCGTACCGTCGGGCGAGATGCGCGGCAGGCTGACGGGCACGTTGTCGGCGCTGACCCGCCAGGCCCGGCCGCCGTCGAGCGGGGCGAGCCATACGTCGTCCTCGGCGGTGAAGGCGACCAGGTCTCCGTGCAGATGCGGATACCGGAGATACGAAGACGATCCAGGCGTCGCGGACTGAGTCACCCGATCACCATAAGCAGGGGCGGCGTCCGGGGACAGACCTTCGGATCACTTGCCCAACTCACGTGCGGGTGCGGTCACTTGCCCTCCGGCCAGCAGTTCGGATGCTGCTTGCAGTAGACGGTCTTGGTGACGGTGACCGTGACGGTGGGCCCCGGCTGCTGCCCGCCGCCGCCCGGGTTGACCGGCGAGGGCGTGGCGTCGCAGTCGCCCAGCCCGTTCACGTGGAACCACTCCTTGCCGCCGACCTTGGCGACGAGGTCGCCGCGCACACAGGAGCCGCTGACGGCCCGGGTGATCCTGCCGGTGACGGTGATGTCCTTGCCGTCCCTGGTCTCGCCCTCGCAGTCGACCTTGACCACGGTGTTCTCGCTCGCCGTCGGCGCGGCGGAACCGCCCTTGCCGTCACCGTCGTAGGAGCCCGTGCAGTTGAGCCACTGCACGTCGGCCTTCTGCCGCTCCAGCTCCGCGGTCACCGTCTGGTCGGTCGTGAACGCCACGGTCGCACTGCTCAGCCCGCCCGGATCACACCCGACCGCCCCACCGACACCGAGCACGGCGAGACCCGCCACGCCTGCCACCCGGACACGCCTGCGCTCCGTGCGACCGGCTCGACCCCAAATCCTCCTGAACGCCCCCATGGAGGGCAGCCTGCCACTGTCCCCGCCGACGCGGTAGGGCACATACGGACACTCCCTGCTCGCGCACGTCACAATCGAGTGCTGCCCGATCACCCCTGCCCGGAGGACCGTTGCCCCCCTCACGGATCCCCGCCCGCGCCCTGCCCGCGCCACGCACCTCCAACGACGCCGATCAGGTCGGCGCGGACCCGGTGACGGACCCCGCGGGGCCACCCGCGCCGCCCCGCCGGCGCCGGGTGCGGATGCTCGTCGACGTGGTCGACCATCCGGATGAAGTGGCTTATGTGACAGACCTGTTCGAGGAGCGCGGCTGGGCCGTACGCCCGGCGGGGGCCGACGAGGCGGTGCCCGGCGTGGCACACCGCACCACGCTCGTCGTCGAGGTCCGCCTGCACGGAGCCCGCCTCGGCGCCCTGCGCACGGCCACGCTCGAGGTGGAACGGCTCGCCAGACAGGCCGAGTTGGGCGCATGGGTGCGGGACGCGGCGCTGGTCGAGTACGAGCGGCCGGCCCGCACGACGTACTACGTGCACCGCGCGCTGCCGACGCTGGGGCGGGTGTGGATCTGGCTCGGCGGTGCGGACGAACAGCGTGCCGTGACCGTGCCGGCCGGTCCGCGCTCCCGGGAGGAGGCGGCGGCCGAACTGGCGGCGCGCCCGCTGGGTGGCCGCCCCTTCGACGCCGAGGCGCACGGGCTGCGGGTGCCGGGCCACTCGGACGCGAACCCGCCGCGCGACGAGACCCCGCACGAGCGCCGGGTCCGGCTGGTCTGGCTGGCGGCGGGTGTGGCCGGCGTCGTCCTCGCCGTCCTGTGCGGCATGTACGTCGTCTGGGCCGACGGGGCCTGGAAGCTGCTGCCCGCACTGCTCAGCCCGGCGGGGGCACTGCCGCTGGGCCGCACGCTCAAGGAGACTCGGGCGAGCGCTCGCGGGGTCCAGTGGGCCGCGGGGATCGCGGGCACCACGGCCCTGGCCGCCTTCGGGGCCCTGGTGGGCCAGGGCACCCAGTCCCGGGTGCTGTGGGCGGGTGCGCTGGTGCTCGCCGTCGGTGTGTTCACGGGCGCGGGCGTGGTCCTCGCGCTGCGCCGCACCGTCTTCACCCGGCATGCCGCCTGGCTGGTGCCGCTGTCCGTGCCGGTGCTGTGGTCGATGGTGGGCTGGCTGGGCCGGCAGATGCACGACGCCTACCTGGACCGGTTCGACATCCGTGTGGAGGCGGTGCCCACGGCGAGGCTCGGCACCTATCTGGTGGCCGCCGAGCCGATGGGCCTCGCGCTCGGCAGCGCGCTGTTCTTCGTGGCGATCGTGGGCTGGCTGCGCCACTTTCATCTGGGCCGGGACGCCAGCAACCGCTTCTTCGCCATCGTGCTGGCGACGCTGGTCATCGTCGTCTACGGCCTGAGCGCCGTCGCGCTGGGCACCGGACAGGCGGCGAGCGCGGCCGGCCGGGCCGCCGAGAACGCCGCCCGTGGGGGCGCCCAGCCGCCCGACTACTTCGGTGTCTACGGCCACTTCATGTGCGTGCAACCGGTGGACGCCGCCCGGCCCCTGGCGGTGGAGAACGGCCCGGTCCCCCTCGACCACCCCGTGGTCTCCTTCGGCGCCACCGGCGAGTGGATCTGGCTCTGGGACCCCGCCCGCAACAACGGCAAGATCCAGGAGTCCTTCGCCGTCCGCCGCGAGGACATCCGGCTCATCCCCGCGAAAAACCCCGAGACCAAGCGCTGCCCGGCCCCGTAGCGTGGCCGAATGCGTAACGACCGCCGGCTGCGAAGGCTCGTCGTGGACGAGCGGACGACATACCTGTGGAGCGTGCGGCACAAGCACGGGGACGGTGACGCGTGCCGCGAGGTTCTCCACCTGCACCTGGACGCGGTGCGGACCCGCATCGTCTTCCGGGAGGGCGCGGGCCGGGCCGTCTCCGACGGCTACTCCTACGTCGGATGCGTGGCGACCGGCCCCGGGAAGCTGCTCAACCTGCGCGAACCCGGTGTCGTACGGGGTCTCGTCGACGAGGCGACGGACCGCGGACTCCTGCCGGGAGATGGAGAGTTGGACGGCTGGGAGCTGTTCGACGCCGTCCTCAGCCGCGCAGCAGCAGCCACTCCTGCAGCTCCACCAGATTGCCCTCCGGGTCCTTGAGGTGGGCGACGCGCATGCGGTCGGTCATCGGGGCGGGGCCGTGGAGCAGAGTCGCGCCGCGTGCGGTGACCCGCTCGCAGCAGGCGTCCAGGTCGTCCACCCGCAGCACCACCAGGGAGCGGTGCCCGTCGGCGGTGCCGGCCAGTTCGCCCAGGACCTCGGCCATCATCGCCCGGTCCTGAAGCGCGATGCCCGCCGAACCGACGGCGGGGCTGAACTTCTCGTACGGCCCGTTCGTCGCTCCCGACTGCGGCTTGAGGCCGAGGACATCGGCGTAGAAGCGGTAGCAGGCGGCGAAGTCGCTGACCAGGAGCCGTACTTGGGCGAGTTCCACGGTGAGCGTCCCTCCGGAGGTCAGGACCAGCGGCCGGTGCGGCCGAGGAGCAGTGCCGTCGCCGCGGTTCCGGCGGTGGAGGTCCGCAGGACGGTACGGCCCAGACGGTACGCCTTCGCACCCGCCTCCTCGAAGAGGGCCAACTCCTCGGGGGACACGCCGCCTTCGGGTCCGACGACGACCACGATCTCGCCCTCGGCGGGCAGTTCGGCGGTGGCGAGGGGCTCGCTGCCGTAGTCCCGCTCCTCGTGCAGTACGGCGGCGAAGTCGGCCTTGGCGAGCAGCGCCGCGACCTGCTTGGTGGTGGCCGCGTCCGTCACCTCCGGGAACCGCACCCGGCGCGACTGCTTGCCGGCCTCGCGGGCGGTGGCCCGCCACTTGCCGAGGGCCTTCGCCCCCCGCTCGCCCTTCCACTGCGTGATGCACCGGGCGGCGGCCCAGGGCACGATCGCGTCGACGCCGGTCTCGGTCATGGTCTCGACGGCCAGCTCGCCGCGGTCGCCCTTGGGGAGGGCCTGGACGACGGTGATGCGGGGCGACTCCGGCGCTTCCTCGGCCACCGAGCTCATGTGCACGACGAGCCGGTCCTTGCCCTCCGTGTCGACGACCTCGCACTCGGCCCAGCGACCGTTGCCGTCCGTGAGGACGACGGTCTCCCCGGGCCGCAGCCGCTTGACCGAGACGGCGTGCCGCCCCTCGGGCCCGTCGAGGACGTACCGCCCGCCACCGCCGGCCTCGAAGTGGTCGACCACGAAAACGGGAGCGGTCATCGCCCCGCGCCCCCCTTCGGATGGGCGGACAACGCTGTCGCCGCGGCGTCCAGCTCGGCGGCCAGCACCTCCACCAGCTGCCCGGCGGGCAGTTCTCGCGCCATCCGGTGCCCCTGCCCGGCCCACAGCGCCATGCCCTGCGCGTCACCGGACGCGGCGGCCTTCTTGCGCAGCGGCGAGGTGAGGTGGTGGACCTCGGGGTAGGCGGCGGGGGCGTACGGCCCGTGCTCGCGCAGGAAGCGGTTGACGAGGCCGCGGGCGGGGCGCCCGGAGAAGGCGCGCGTCAGCTCGGTGCGTACGAACAGGGGGTTGGTCAGCGCCTGCTTGTGCAGGGCGTTGGCGCCGGACTCGGGGGTGGCGAGGAAGGCGGTCCCGAGCTGGGCGGCACTGGCGCCGGCGGCGAGCGCGGCGGCGATCTGGCTGCCGCGCATGATGCCTCCGGCGGCGACGAGGGGCAGGCTCACGGCCTCACGGACCTGCGCGACGAGGGAGAGCAGCCCGATGCCGGTGCCGTCGGTCTCGGGGTTGTCGCGATGGGTGCCCTGGTGGCCGCCCGCCTCGACCCCCTGCACGATCACGGCGTCGGCGCCGGCCCGCTGCACGGCGAGCGCCTCGTCCGGGGTGGTGGCGGTGACGAGGGTGAAGGTTCCGGCACGCCGCAGCGCCTGGAGCACCTCACCGCTGGGCACGCCGAAGTGGAAGGAGACGACGGGCACGGGATTGTCGAGCAGCACGGCGAGCTTGGCGTCGTACCCGTCGTCCCGCCCGCTGTCCGGGTCCCCCAGCTCGATCTCGTACCAGGCGGCCTCGCCGGCGAGCTGATGGGCGTAGACGTCGACGGCCGCAGATGAGGGCGCGGCGTTAGCCGCTCCAGTGGAGCCGGTGCTTGCACCGGGGTACTCGGGTTGCGGCATGAAGAGGTTGACCCCGAAGGGCCTCCCGGTCAGCCCCCGCAGCTGCTTGATCTCCTGGTACATCCCGTCGGCGGTCTTGTACCCGGCGGCGAGAAACCCCAGCCCACCGGCCTCGGACACGGCAGCGGCGAGCTGCGGCACGGAGACGCCGCCTGCCATGGGGGCCTGCACGATCGGAAGGGGGAAGAGATCGGTCAGTGCGGAGGACATGACGGCATGTTGTCACGTCCCCCGAACAAGTCCGAATCGGCCCTTCCCCTTGGGAGAGGCCGACTCAATTCAGCCCCTCCGGCGTTTGAGGAGCGGGGGTCCAGGGGGCAGAGCCCCCTGGCGGGGTCGAAGGGGCGGAGCCCCTTCAGGATGGGACGGGTAGGGGCGGCGGGGGCGAGAAAACCGGCCCGCAGCCACCCGTCAGCGCCCGTTGAACGCGTCCTTCAACCGCGAGAACAGCCCCTGCTGCCCCGGCTGGAACTGCCCCTGAGGCCGTTCCTCACCCCGCAGCTTGGCCAGCTCGCGCAGCAACCGCTCCTGCTCGGGATCCAGCTTCGTCGGTGTCTGCACCTCGACGTGCACGATCAGATCGCCACGCCCGCCGCCCCGCAGATGGGTCACGCCCCGCCCGTGCAGCGGAATCGACTGACCGGACTGCGTACCCGGCCGGATGTCGACCTCCTCCAGCCCGTCCAGCGTCTCCAGCGGCACCTTCGTGCCGAGGGCCGCCGCGGTCATCGGGATCGTCACCGTGCAGTGCAGGTCGTCGCCGCGCCGCTGGAACATCGCGTGCGGCAGCTCGTGGATCTCGACGTACAGGTCACCGGCGGGACCGCCACCCGGACCGACCTCGCCCTCACCGGCGAGCTGGATCCGCGTGCCGTTGTCGACACCGGCCGGGATCTTGACGGTCAGGGTCCGACGGGACCGTACGCGCCCGTCACCCGCGCACTCGGGACACGGCGTCGGGACGACGGTGCCGAAGCCCTGGCACTGCGGACAGGGACGGGACGTCATGACCTGGCCCAGGAAGGACCGCGTCACCTGCGACACCTCACCGCGGCCGCGGCACATGTCACACGTCTGGGCGGAGGTGCCGGGGGCGGCCCCCTCACCGTTACAGGTGTTGCAGACGACAGCCGTGTCGACCTGGATGTCCTTCGTCGTACCGAAGGCCGCCTCGTCGAGCTCGACCTCCAGCCGGATCATCGCGTCCTGGCCCCGCCGCGTACGCGAGCGCGGACCACGCTGGGACGCCGTACCGAAGAACGCGTCCATGATGTCCGAGAAGTTCCCGAAGCCGCCCGCGCCGAAGCCGCCGGCTCCCGCGCCGCCCGCCTGGGACAGCGGGTCGCCGCCGAGGTCGTAGACCTGCTTCTTCTGCGGGTCCGACAGCACCTCGTAAGCGGCGTTGATCTCCTTGAACCGCTCCTGGGTCTTCGGATCCGGATTGACGTCCGGGTGCAGCTCGCGCGCGAGCCGCCGGAAGGCCTTCTTGATCTCTTCCTGCGACGCGTCGCGACGCACGCCGAGAACGGCGTAGTAGTCCGTGGCCACTTACGACTCCGCCAGGATCTGTCCGACGTACCGTGCCACTGCGCGTACCGCTCCCATCGTTCCCGGGTAATCCATGCGGGTCGGTCCGACCACGCCGAGCTTGGCGACTGCCTCGCCGCCCGAACCGTAGCCGACCGACACGACGGACGTGGAGTTGAGTCCCTCGTAGGCGTTCTCGTGCCCGATGCGCACGGTCATGCCCGAATCCCCCGCCTCGCCAAGGAGTTTGAGGAGGACGACGTGCTCCTCCAGGGCCTCCAGGACGGGGCGGATGGTGAGGGGGAAGTCATGCCCGAAGCGGGTGAGATTGGCGGTGCCGCCGATCATCAGCCGCTCCTCGTTCTCCTCGACGAGTGTCTCCAGCAGGGTGGAGAGCACGGCCGAGACGGTGCCGCGGTCCTCCATGTCGAAGCCCTCGGGGAGGTCCTCGACGAGGGTCGGCACATCGGTGAAGCGCCGCCCCGCGACCCGGCTGTTGAGCCGCGCGCGTAGATCCGCGAGCGAGGCCTCACCGAAGGGCGCGGGGCAGTCCACCATCCGCTGCTCGACCCGTCCGGTGTCCGTGATCAGGACGAGCATCACGCGCGCGGGCGCGAGAGAGAGCAGCTCGACGTGCCGGACGGTGGACCGGGTCAGCGACGGGTACTGCACGACGGCGACCTGCCGGGTGAGCTGCGCGAGCAGCCGTACCGTGCGCGCCACGACGTCGTCGAGGTCTACGGCGCCCTCCAGGAAGTTCTGGATCGCGCGCCGCTCCGGCGGGCTCATCGGCTTGACACCGGCGAGCTTGTCGACGAACAGCCGGTAGCCCTTGTCGGTGGGGATGCGCCCGGCGCTGGTGTGCGGCTGGGCGATGTAGCCCTCGTCCTCCAGGGCAGCCATGTCGTTGCGGACGGTCGCCGGGGAGACGCCGAGGTTGTGCCGCTCGGTGAGCGCCTTGGAGCCCACCGGCTCCTCGGTCCCGACATAGTCCTGGACGATGGCGCGCAGCACCTGAAGCCTGCGTTCACTCAGCATCGCGCGCACCTCCAGTTTCGTCCGCTTGGCGCCTTGCCTGGCACTCTGTCCGCCCGAGTGCCAGCCGTCCCCGGCCCAGTGTACGGCGGTGGGGTACGCCCCGGGCAAGGCCGGTCGGCACCGCCGTGCCCGACGGTGGTGTGTTCGTTAGCGTCGCCGTATGAGGGTGACTTGGGAAGAGCTCGGATGGGAGCGGCTGGCGGCCGGGGTGGGCCGGTGCCGGCTGCCCGGCTGGGACTGCACGGCGGGGCTGGTCGTCGGGGAGGGCGGCGCGCTGCTCGTCGACGCGGGGTCGAGCCTCGCGGAGGGGGTGCGGCTGCGGACCCAGGCGCAGTGGCTGGCGGGTCACCGTGTGACTCATCTCGCGCTGACCCATCCCCACTTCGACCATGTCTTCGGGGCGGCGGCGTTCGCGGGCGCGCAGGTGTACGGGGCGGTGGGCCTGGACACGGTGTTCGCGCACGAGCGGGCGGAACTGCGCGCGGACGCGGTACGCAACGGGCTGGACCAGGACGCGGCGGACGAGGCGATCGACGCCCTGGTCCACCCGCACCACCAGGTGAGCGGCGAGTGGACCCTCGACCTGGACGCCGGCCGCCAGGTCCTGCTGGCGAACGTGGGCCCCGCCCACACGGCCCACGACCTGGTCGTGCTCGTGCCGGGCGCCCCCGGCTCCCCGGAGGTGGTCTTCTGCGGCGACCTGGTGGAGGAGTCCGGCGAACCGCAGGCCGGTCCCGACGCCGTGCCGTCGCACTGGCCGGCGGCCCTGGACCGCCTGCTGGACCTGGGCGGCGAGGACGCGCTGTACGTGCCCGGTCACGGAGCGGTGGTGGACGCGGAGTTCGTCCGCCGCCAGCGAGACGCTCTGGCGGCGCGCTTCGGCGTGTCGCGTTGATCCGCGGGACGTGTGGGCCGGGCTTCTCCTATCGTCACTCGAATGCGCCAGTACTCCGCCGACCTGACCCCGCCCTGGAAGAAGCCCAAGTCCGTCCCCGAGGTCCCGGCGGATCCGGGTCTGGTGGTGGAGGAGCCGGGTACGGGATTCTGCGGCGCGGTGATCCGCTGCGAGGCGGGCACGGTGACCCTGGAGGACCGCTTCGGCAAGCACCGGGTGTTCCCGCTGGAGCCGCGGGGGTTCCTGCTGGAGGGCAAGGTGGTGACCCTGGTCCGGCCGTCGTCCTCCGCTCCGGTACGTCCCACCCGTACGGCCTCCGGTTCGGTCGCCGTCCCGCAGGCACGCGCGCGCGTGGCCCGCGCCGGCCGTATCTATGTCGAGGGCCGGCACGACGCCGAACTGGTCGAGAAGGTGTGGGGCGACGACCTGCGCGTCGAGGGTGTGGTGGTGGAGTACCTGGAGGGCGTCGACGACCTGCCGTTGATCGTCGCCGACTTCGCGCCCGGCCCGGACGCGCGGCTGGGGGTGCTGGTGGACCACCTGGTGCCGGGCAGCAAGGAGTGGCGCATCGCGGAGGCGGTGACGAGCGAGCATGCGCTGGTCGTCGGCCACCCGTACATCGACATCTGGGAGGCGGTGAAGCCGTCGTCCCTGGGGATTCCGGGGTGGCCGAAGGTGCCGCGCGGACAGGACTGGAAGACGGGGGTGTGCCGGGCGCTGGGGTGGCCGTCGGAGAACACCGGGGCGGTGTGGCAGGCGATTCTGGGGCGGGTGGGGTCTTACAAGGATCTGGAGCCGGAGTTGTTGGGGCGGGTGGAGGAGTTGATCGACTTCGTTACGGTCGGCGGTGCGCCTTGACGCCCTTGTAGGTGCCAAACTCGGTGGTGTCGAGTTCGATGCTGAGTGGCGCCAGAGGCACCCGTTCGCCGAACTTGGTCACCCGCTGCAACTCGTAGTCGGCCTCTTCCCCTGCGCCCTTCGGCTCGGTGAGCAGGACGCAGTGCCCCATGATCGGGTCGATGATCAGATAGATGGGCACGCCGCCGGCTGCATAGATCGAACGTTTGACGACGTAATCGCGCTCCACACTGGTCTTGGACACGACCTCGACAAGCATGCTGATGACCTTGGACGGCATCAGCTGCCCTTCACTAGGCCCTACGCCCCTCTCGACCAACACGAGGTCCGGCATGGGCTCGCTGGTCTCTTGCAGGACGGCGACGGCCACCATTTGAAGCCTTCGCCAATCCCGCCGCGGAAACTGGTCGAGAACCGCCTCGACGATGTCCGAGTGCACCAGATCCGGCGGCGCCATCATCACGATTTCCCCCCGGAGGAGCTCGGCCTTGTATCCCTCGGGAACCTCGAGGTTCTCGAAGAACTCCACAACGTCGGTGGTCATCGGTCGGTCGTCCACAGCGGTCATCTCCGCAGCCCTCCGGTTTCCGCCACCGTCAACTACAGCGGCAGACTACGAACCAGGTTAGGGACCGAACCTGCGTTCCGCACCGATTCACCCGCCGGAGTGATCAGTCCACCAAATCCCTGACCACCGCATCCGCCAACAACCGCCCCCGCAACGTCAGCACCGCACGCCCCTGCGCATACGGCCCCTCCTGAAGCAGCCCCTCCCCCAGCGCCCGCCGAGAAGCCGCAAGCCCCTCCTCCCGCAGCAACTCCAGCGGCACCCCCTCCCGAAGCCGCAGCTCCAGCAGGATCCGCTCCACCCTGCGGTCCTCCTCCGACAGCAGTTCCCGCCCCGCCCCCGGCGACCGCCCCTCCGCCAGCGCAGCCGCATACGCGCCCGGATGCTTCACGTTCCACCACCGCACCCCGCCCACATGCGAGTGCGCTCCCGGCCCCGCGCCCCACCAGTCGGCGCCCCGCCAGTACAGCTCGTTGTGCAGGCAGCGGCCCGCTTCCGAGGTCGCCCAGTTGGAGACCTCGTACCAGTCGAAACCGGCCGCCGTGAACGTCTCCTCGGCGATCAGGTACCGGTCCGCGTGGACGTCGTCGTCCGTCATCGGCACCTCGCCCCGGCGGATCCGGCGGGCCAGCTGCGTGCCTTCCTCGACGATCAGGGCGTACGCCGACACATGGTCCGGCCCGGCGCCGATCGCCGCCTCCAGCGAGGCCCGCCAGTCGTCGTCCGACTCGCCCGGGGTGCCGTAGATCAGGTCCAGGTTGACGTGCTCGAACCCCGCCGCGCGGGCCTCCCCGACACACGCCTCCGGGCGCCCCGGGGTGTGGGTCCGGTCCAGCACCTTCAGCACATGCTGCCTCGCGCTCTGCATGCCGAAGGACAGCCGGTTGAAGCCGCCCTCCCGCAGCCTGGCCAGATACGCCGGGTCCACCGAGTCCGGGTTCGCCTCCGTGGTGATCTCCGCGTCCGGCGCCAGTCCGAACTCGTCGCGGATCGCCTCCAGCATCCGTACGAGATCGTCGGCGGCCAGCAGCGTGGGCGTACCGCCGCCCACGAAGACCGTGCGGACCTCGCGCGGGTCGTCGCCGAGGACCTTGCGAGCCAGGCGGATCTCGTCGATGAGCGTCTCGGCGTAGTTGTCGCGGGACGCCAGCACCCCGCCCGTGCCGCGCAGCTCGGTCGCCGTGTAGGTGTTGAAGTCGCAGTAACCGCAGCGGGTCGCGCAGTACGGGACGTGCAGGTAGAAGCCGAGGGGGCGGTCGGCGGACCCGGCGAGCGCGGACGCGGGGAGCGCGCCGTCGCCGGGGACGGGCTCGCCGTCGGGGAGTGCGGAGGGCATGGGTCCCATTGTCCAGCACCTCGGCGATTCCCTGTCCGGCCGACCACCGCCCTCACCGCACCACCAGCTACTCGGCCTGCAACACCAGCAGCGCCAGATCATCCTCCGGCGGACGGCCGCTGAACTCGTGCACCAGCCTGCGGATGCGCTCCGCGATCAGCTGGGCGTTCAGGCCCGCGCAGCCGGCGAGTGCGGTCGCGAGGCCGTCGCCGTCGTCGAACTGGCGGGAGCCGCTGCGCCGCTCCGTCACCCCGTCGGTCACGCACAGCAGGGTCTCGCCGGAGCGCAGCTCGAAGGTCTCGCTGGTGTACGTGGCGTCCTCGATGACGCCGAGGAGGGTCTGCGGGTGCGCGGCCGTGTGGACCTCGCCGCCCGCGCCCAGCAGCAGCGGCAGCGGGTGTCCGGCGGAGGCGAGGGTGCAGCGGATGCCGCCGTCGACGGGGGTGAGTTCGCCGTAGAGGAGGGAGAGGAAGCGGGTCTGGGGGCCGTCGCCGGGTGGGGCCGGGCCGACCAGGGCGCGGGCGGCGGCGTCGGCGGCCTCCGTGGCGTCGTCGAGGAGGAGCTGGTTGAGGCGGTCGAGGACGTCGGCGACTCGGTAGCCCTCGCGGGCGAGGAGACGGAGCCAGGGGCGGGCGATGCCGATCACCACGGCCGCCTCGGGGCCCTTGCCCTGGACGTCGCCGATGGCGAAGCACCAGCGGCCGTCGCCGGCCGGGAACAGGTCGTAGAAGTCGCCGCTCGGGCCGCCCTTGTCGCACGGCTCGTAGACCAGGGCGCTGGCCACCCCGGGGATCTCCGCTACGGCGCCGGGCAGCAGCCCGCGCTGCAGGACGCGGCTGATGGTGGCCTGCCGGGCGTACTGGCGAGCCGCGCCGATGGCGAGGGCCACCCGCCGGCTGAGGTCCTCGACGAGCCCGGTGACCTCGTCGGGGAAGCGCATGAGGTCGGCCCGCCCGATGACCAGCGTGCCGAGCGGGCGGCCACCGGCGATCAGGCGGTACGCGAGCGCGGTGCCGTGCGCCCCGCGCGCGCCGAGCGCCTCACCGGGCCAGGGGTAGGGGACGGGCCCGGTGCGGTGGCTGTCGGGGGGACTGCGGTGGCTGTCGGCGGGATGCGGCGGCTCCTTCTCCAGGGCGCACCGGAGTTCCTCGATGAGGTTCTCGGAGCCGTGCCAGACGCGGGCGAGCCGGGGCCCGGTGCCCGCGACGACGTCCGCCGCCCAGCCTCCTCCGCCCTCGGCGTCACCGGATCGGGGGTATCCCCAGCGCCCGGCCATCTCGTCCTCCAGCCACACCGCGCACCAGTCGGCCAGCCGCGGCACGATCAGCTGGCCGGCGAGGGCGGCGACCAGGTTCTCGTCGAGCTGCCCGGCGAGCAGGTCGGAGGCCTCGGCGAGGAACGACAGGGCGCCCCGGTTGAGCCAGTCCCGGTCCCGCTCGGCGCGCTGCGGCTCCGGGGCGAGGATCTCGGCGACGCGCAGCCCGCGCTCCAGCGCGCGCTCCTCGGCGTACGCCTCGATGTCGTCCCGGGCCGCGATGGGGTCCTCGGCGGGCAGCCGCGCCCACACGATCTTGGCGCCGGTGCGGTAGGTGACCCCCCAGGACTCGGCGAGCCGGGACACCAGCCGCAGGCCGCGTCCGTACTCCGGGGTCTCGTACGGCGCCTCGATCTCGGCGTCGCGCGGGGCCCGGGAGGGGTGGTGGTCCAGGACCTCGACGACGAGGGCGCCGGTGTCCTCCTCGAGGCGGCAGGTGAGCTCGACATCGGTGCCGGCGTGCACGACCGCGTTGGTGACCAGCTCGCTGACGGCGACGACGGCGTCGTCGACGAGACGGTCGGTGAGGTGTTCGGTGCCGGGGACACCGGAGGCGGCCCAGTCGGTGAGGGTGGTGCGCACCAGGGTGCGGGCGGAGCCCGGGGAGAGGGGGCTGCCGGGGAGGGTGGTCCGCGTTTCGGGCCACCCTCGCCCATGCGCGGGCACACCAGAGGCACGGGTAACGGTCTCCCGTTGCGCCGGAATGGCCCCCATGGACAGCTCCCCGAACGGTTCGGACGAATACGCCTCAGTCGACGCCGACAGAGTGACAGACTGGCCACGCCCATAAGCACCGAGTTACCGAAGTGGGCCGCCATGAGTGAGAACCGTGCTACGCGAGTGCTCGAAGACGGACATAAAGACGGTCAAATTCGAGCATCGGATCTGCGCCCCCTGCTCGCCGTGATGACGGCGGCCCGCGACGGCGACTTCCGCAGGCTGCCGGAGGCCGGTGAGGGAGTGGTCGCCGAGCTGACGGCGGTGTTCAACCAGATCATGGACCGCAGCACTCACTTCAACGGCGAAGTGCAGCGCGTCAAGCGGGAGTTGGTGCGCCACGGCCGACTCGACGAGCGGCTCTCGGCGAGCCCGGGGCAGGGCGACTGGACGACCCGCGTCAACGACGTCAACCAAGTGCTCGACGCCCTGGTGGCCCCGGCGGCGAACGCGACACGCGTGCTCGACGCGGTGGCCGGCGGCGACCTCACCCAGCGCGTCGATCTGCACGACGGCTCCCGCCAGTTACGCGGCGACCTGCGCCGCCTGGGCCGGGCCGTGAACAAGATGGTCGACCAGCTGTCCCTGTTCACCGGCGAGGTCACCCGCGTGGCCCGCGAGGTCGGTACCGAGGGCCGGCTCGGCGGCCGGGCCAAGGTGCAGGGGCTGTCGGGCAGTTGGCGGCACGTCACCGAGGCCGTCAACACGATGGCGTCCCGGCTGACGGCCCAGGTGCGTGACATCGCCCTGGTGACGACGGCGGTGGCCCGCGGCGACCTGACCCGTACGGTCACCGTCGAGGCGACCGGTGAACTGCTCGAACTGAAGCTGACCGTCAACACGATGGTGGACCAGCTCTCCGCCTTCGCCGACGAGGTGACGCGGGTCGCCCGCGAGGTGGGCACGGAAGGGCAGCTGGGCGGGCGGGCCCAGGTGCGGGGCGTCAGCGGCGTGTGGAAGGACCTCACCGACAACGTCAACTTCATGGCGTCGAACCTGACCTCCCAGGTCCGCAACATCGCCCAGGTGACGACGGCCGTGGCCAACGGCGACCTGAGCCAGAAGATCACCGTCGACGCCCAGGGCGAGATCCTCGAACTCAAGTCGACCATCAACACGATGGTGGACCAGCTCTCCGCCTTCGCCGACGAGGTCACCCGCGTCGCCCGCGAGGTCGGCACCGAAGGCAACCTCGGCGGGCGGGCGCAGGTCCGAGGCGTCTCCGGCGTCTGGAAGGACCTCACCGACAACGTCAACTTCATGGCGGACAACCTGACCTCCCAGGTCCGCAACATCGCCCTCGTCTCCACCGCCGTGGCCCAGGGCGACCTCGGCAAGAAGATCACGGTGGAGGCGAAGGGCGAGATCCTGGAGCTGAAATCGACGATCAACACGATGGTGGACCAGCTCTCCGCCTTCGCCGACGAGGTCACCCGCGTCGCCCGCGAGGTCGGCACCGAAGGCAACCTCGGCGGCCAGGCGCAGGTCCGAGGCGTCTCCGGCGTCTGGAAGGACCTCACCGACAACGTCAACTTCATGGCGCTGAACCTGACTTCGCAGGTGCGGAACATCGCCCAGGTGACGACCGCCGTGGCCAACGGCGACCTGTCGAAGAAGATCACCGTCGACGCGCGCGGCGAGATCCTCGAACTCAAGGACACCGTCAACACGATGGTGGAGCAGTTGCGCGCCTTCGCCGACGAGGTGACGAGGGTCGCCCGCGAGGTCGGTACCGACGGCCGGCTCGGCGGCCGGGCCCAGGTCCTGGGTGTCTCCGGTGTGTGGCGGGACCTGACCGACAACGTCAACTACATGGCGGACAACCTGACCTCCCAGGTCCGCAACATCGCCCAGGTCACCACCGCCGTCGCCAACGGCGACCTCTCCAAGAAGATCGACGTGGACGCGCGCGGCGAGATCCTGGAGCTGAAGACCGCCATCAACACCATGGTCGACACGCTCTCCTCCTTCTCCTCCGAGGTCACCCGCGTGGCCCGCGAGGTGGGCTCCGAGGGCCAACTGGGCGGCCAGGCACGGGTGGAGGGCGTCTACGGCACCTGGAAGCGCCTGACGACGAACGTGAACGAACTCGCGTCGAACCTGACCACCCAGGTCCGCGCGATCGCCGAGGTGGCCTCCGCCGTGGCGCAGGGCGACATGTCCCGCTCCATCACCGTGGAGACCCAGGGCGAGGTCGCCGAGCTGAAGGACAACATCAACCTGATGGTGGCCAACCTCCGCGAGACGACCCGCGCGAAGGACTGGCTGGAGTCCAATCTGGCCCGCCTGGCCGCCCTGATGCAGGGCCACCGCGACCTGATGGAGGTCGCCGACCTGCTGCTGCGCGAGCTGACGCCGCTGGTGAACGCCCAGTACGGCGCGTTCTTCCTGGCCGACCCGGACGAGGAGAGCGCCGCGCTGCGCACCACGGTGCCCGCGAAGGGGCTGGCCTTCATCGCCGGATACGGCTCGGCGCAGGGCGCGACCGTCGAGACCGGCGGCCTTCCGGTGCACGGCCTGGTGCGGCAGGCGGCCCGCGAGAAGAAGCGGATCCTCGTCGAGGAGGCCCCGCCGGACTACATCAAGATCAACAGTGGGCTCGGCGAGGCGGCCCCCACCAGCGTCGTCATCATCCCGATCCTCTTCGAGGACAAGCTCCTCGGGGTGATCGAGCTGGCGTCGTTCTCCCGCTTCTCCGACGTGCACCTGGCGTTCTTCGACCAGTTCGTGAACACCATCGCCGTCGCGATCAACACGATCATCGCCAACTCCCGCACGGAGTCCCTGCTCGGCGAGTCCCAGCGCCTGGCCATGCAGCTCCAGGAACGCTCGGACGAACTCCAGATGCAGCAGGCGGAGCTGCAGCGCTCGAACGCGGAGCTGGAGGAGAAGGCGGCCCTGCTGGCGACGTCGTCCCAGTACAAGTCGGAGTTCCTGGCGAACATGTCGCACGAGCTGCGGACGCCTCTGAACTCGCTGCTGATCCTCGCGAGGTTGCTGTCGGACAACCCGGACGGCCACCTCTCCGACCAGGAGGTGCAGTTCGCGACGACGATCCACAGGTCGGGCTCGGACCTCCTGCAACTGATCAACGACATCCTGGACCTGTCGAAGATCGAGGCCGGCCGGATGGACGTACGCCCGAAGCGGCTGCCGCTCATCAAGCTGCTGGACTACGTCCACGCCACCTTCCGCCCGCTCACCCTGGACCGGGGGCTCGCCTTCGAGGTGTCGGTCGGCGAGGACGTGCCGCGCGAGATGTACTCGGACGAGCAGCGCCTCCAGCAGATCCTGCGCAACCTCCTGTCCAACGCGATCAAGTTCACCGCGACGGGCCGGGTCGAGCTGCGGGTGAACCGGGTCAAGGACCCCGAGCACCACTACGTCCGCGAGGGCGACGAGGTGATCGCGTTCGCGGTGTCCGACACCGGTATCGGCATCGCGCCGGAGAAGCTCCCGGTGATCTTCGAGGCGTTCCAGCAGGCCGACGGCACCACCAACCGCAAGTACGGCGGCACGGGCCTGGGCCTGTCCATCAGCCGGGAGATCGCGGGCCTGCTGGGCGGCCGTATCGTCGCCGAGAGCGAGCCCGGCAGGGGCTCCACGTTCACGCTGTACGTCCCGGTCGTCAGCCCCGGCCACGCGGCGACCGGCCCGGTGCCCGAGGACCGCCCGCTGCCGGTGCCGGAGCAGCTGTCGGCCGAGCGCTTCTCGGCCGCCCACGACGCGGAGGACGCCTGGCCGACCCCGACCAAGCTGGAGGCGTGGCAGACGGGCCGCGCGGGCCAGGTGCTCCCGGGCCGGCGGGTGTTGATAGTGGACGACGACATCCGCAACGTCTTCGCGCTCACCCATGTCCTGGGCCGGGTCGGCATGCCGGTCCTGTACGCCGAGAACGGCCGCGAGGGCATCGAGACACTGGAGCGGAACCCGGACGTCGAACTCGTCCTGATGGACATCATGATGCCGGAGATGGACGGCTACGAAACGATCTCCGCCATCCGCCGCACCCCGCGCTGGGCGGACCTGCCCATCGTCGCGCTGACCGCGAAGGCCATGCCCGGAGACCGGGAGAAATCCATCGCGCGGGGCGCCAACGACTACGTACCGAAGCCGGTGGACGTGGATCAGCTCCTGACCGTCGTCTGCGACCTCCTGGACCCCGAGGGCGCGCCGACTTCGGCGGAACCGGAGAAGACAGAGACTGAATGAGGCACAGTCATCATGATCGCTGAGGCAACGACCGACGAGCGTGCCGGAATCCTCCTGGTCGACGACATGGAGGACAACCTGATCGCGCTGGAGGCCGTCCTGGGGTCCCTCAACGAGCCGCTCGTGCGCGCGCGTTCCGGCGAGGAGGCGATGAAGGCGCTGCTCCGGCAACGCTTCGCGCTGGTCCTGCTCGATGTCCGTATGCCGGGCATGGACGGCTTCGAGACCGCCACGAACATCAAACGGCTCGACCAGACCAAGGACGTCCCGATCATCTTCCTGACCGGCGCGGAGGACGACCCCGGCTACGCCTTCCGCGGCTACGCGACGGGCGCCGCGGACTACTTGACCAAGCCGTTCGATCCGTGGGTACTACGCGCGAAGGTGACGGTGTTCCTGGACCTGTACCGCAAGAACAGGCAACTGGAGCACCTGCTGAGCCGTGAGCACGTGCACAGCCGGGAGCTGAGCACGCAGGTGGAGGCCCTGGAGAAACAACTTTCCGGGGACAATCCGCCGGACGTGCCGGCCTTACGCGCACAGGTCCACGAGATACGCCGGCTTATCGGTTAGGGCTGCGGTCCCGACCTCAAGGGGCGCGGGGAACTGCGCGACCAGCCACAACGGGCCGTCAGCCGCCACACAGTCCCCCGCCACCCCCTACGCTTCGCGCGTACCGGCGTACATTTCTTCGATCAGCCCCTTGTACTCCCGCTCCACAACCGGCCGCTTCAACTTCAGACTCGGCGTGATCTCCCCGTGCTCCACATCGAGATCCCGAGGCAGCAACCGGAACTTCTTGATGGTCTGCCACTTCTGAAGCCCCTCGTTGAGCTTCTTGACGTACCCGTCGACCATCTCGACCGTCTGCGGCGCGGCCACGATCTCCGCGTACGACTTCCCGGCGAGCCCGTTCTCCTCGGCCCAGGCGAGAATCGAGACCTCGTCCAGCGCGATGAGCGCCGTGCAGAAGTTCCGGTCGGCCCCGTGCACCAGGATGTTCGACACGTACGGGCACACCGCCTTGAACTGCCCCTCGACCTCGGCCGGCGCGATGTACTTGCCGCCCGACGTCTTGATGAGGTCCTTCTTGCGGTCGGTGATACGCAGGTACCCGTCCGGGGACAGCTCCCCGATGTCGCCGGTGTGGAACCAGCCGTCGCTCTCCAGCACCTCGGCGGTCTTGTCCGGCAGCCCGTGGTAGCCCTCCATGATGCCGGGGCCGCGCAGCAGGATCTCCCCGTCGTCGGCGATACGGACCTCCGTGCCGGGCAGCGGCTTGCCGACCGTGCCGGTGCGGTAGGCCTCGCCCGGGTTCACGAACGACGCGGCGGAGGACTCCGTGAGGCCGTAGCCCTCGAGGATGTGGATGCCGGCGCCGGCGAAGAAGTAGCCGATCTCCGGGGAGAGTGCGGCGCTGCCGGAGACACACGCGCGCAGGTTGCCGCCGAAGGCCTCGCGGATCTTGGCGTACACGAGCACGTCGGCGACCTTGTGCTTGGCGCCGAGCCCGAACGGCACGGAGTGGGCCCCGGTGCGCCGGAAGTTGTCCTGGGAGACCTTGGCGTACTCGCGGGCGACCTCGGCGGCCCACTGGAAGATCTTGTACTTGGCGCCGCCGGCCGCACGGGCCTTGGCGGCGACCCCGTTGTAGACCTTCTCGAAGATGCGCGGGACGGCGGCCATGTACGTCGGCTGCACGACCGGCAGATTCTCGATGATCTTGTCGACCCGGCCGTCGACGGCGGTGACGTGGCCGACCTCGATCTGGCCGGAGGTGAGCACCTTGCCGAAGACGTGCGCCAGCGGCAGCCACAGGTACTGGACGTCCTCCGGGCCGACCAGGCCGGTCGCGGCGATCGCCTTCGCCATGTACGCCCAGTTGTCGTGCGGCAGCCGTACGCCCTTGGGGCGGCCGGTGGTGCCGGAGGTGTAGATGAGGGTGGCGAGCTGGTCCTTGGTGATCGCGCCGACCCGCTCCTTGACGAGGTCGGCGTCCTTCTCCAGCCGGGCGGCGCCGCGCTTCTCCAGCTCGTCGAGGGTGAGGATCCAGTCGGCGGTCTCGACGCCGGCCGGGTCGATGACGACGACGTGGGTCAGGTTCGTCAGCTCGGCGCGCTTCTCCCGCGCCTTGGCCAGCTGCGCCGCGTCCTCGGCGATCAGCACCCGGCTCTCGGAGTCGGAGAGGATGAACGCCGACTCGTCGGCGTTGGTCTGCGGATACACGGTGGTGGTGGCCGCCCCGGCGCACATGATGCCCAGGTCGGCGAGGATCCACTCGATCCGGGTCGAGGAGGCGAGGGCGACCCGCTGCTCGGGCTGGACGCCCAGCTCGATGAGGCCGGCCGCGATGGCGTACACCCGCTCGGCGGCCTGCCCCCAGCTCAGCGACTTCCAGTCGTCCGGGCCCTCGCCCGCGGCCGGCGGCACCGGATAGCGGTACGCCTCGGCGTCCGGCGAGGCCGCCACGCGCTCCAGGAAGAGAGTCGCCACGCTCGGCGGACGGTTCTCGATCAGTGTCTGTGTGTCGCTCACGACATCCTCCGGGGGCCCGCGACTGTGCGGCTGGCTCAGGGTGCGGCTGGTTCTCCCACGCGAGCGTTGTTTAACTCGCGAGTAACTATCGAGCAGGGATCAGAGTAGAGCGCGACCGGCCACCACGTAAGGGGCAGCGGCCTGCCATCTCGCGAATCCCCGGATTTTTCACGTTCGCGCCGGTACGCTGCGTCAACCGGGCTGGTTCCAACCCGGTTGGCGCTGATCGTGTAAGACTCGGTCGTTCGCTGAACGGCTGAGCAGCGTGAGCCAGGAATCCCCCTGCTTCGGCTGGGGGAGGGTTCAATTCCTCCAGAGAGCTACCACTCTCGCTCGTTAAGGGGCCCGCCGCACTCTCTCGCGACGGGCCCCAAAGCGCTCCCCCTGTAAAGCGCGGTTACTTCTTGCCCTTGCCCGACCCCGCGCTGTCATCGCTGCTCAGCACGGCGATGAAGGCCTCCTGCGGAACCTCCACGGAACCCACCATCTTCATCCGCTTCTTGCCTTCCTTCTGCTTCTCCAGCAGCTTCCGCTTACGGGAGATGTCACCGCCGTAGCACTTGGCGAGGACGTCCTTGCGGATGGCGCGGATGGTCTCGCGGGCGATCACCCGGGAGCCGATGGCGGCCTGGACCGGCACCTCGAAGGCCTGCCGCGGGATCAGCTCCTTGAGCTTGGCGACGAGCCGTACGCCATACGCGTACGCCTGGTCCTTGTGGGTGATCGCCGAGAAGGCGTCGACCTTGTCGCCGTGCAGCAGGATGTCGACCTTGACCAGGCTGGAGGTCTGCTCACCGGTGGGCTCGTAGTCGAGCGACGCGTAACCGCGCGTCTTCGACTTCAGCTGGTCGAAGAAGTCGAAGACGATCTCCGCGAGCGGGAGGGTGTAGCGGATCTCCACGCGGTCCTCGGAGAGGTAGTCCATGCCGAGGAGGGTGCCGCGCCTGGTCTGGCACAGCTCCATGATCGAGCCGATGAACTCGGTCGGAGCGAGGATCGTGGCGCGTACGACGGGCTCGTACACCTCGTTGATCTTGCCCTCGGGGAACTCGCTCGGGTTGGTGACGGTGTGCTCGGTGCCGTCCTCCATCACGACCCGGTAGACCACGTTCGGCGCGGTCGCGATCAGGTCGAGCCCGAACTCGCGCTCCAGTCGCTCCCGGATCACGTCGAGGTGGAGCAGGCCGAGGAAACCGACGCGGAAGCCGAAGCCGAGCGCGGCGGAGGTCTCCGGCTCGTAGACGAGCGCGGCGTCGTTGAGCTGGAGCTTGTCCAGGGCCTCGCGCAGTTCGGGGTAGTCGGAGCCGTCCAGCGGATAGAGCCCGGAGAAGACCATCGGCTTCGGGTCCTTGTACCCGCCGAGGGCCTCCGTCGCGCCCTTGGCCTGGCTGGTGACGGTGTCACCGACCTTGGACTGGCGGACGTCCTTCACACCGGTGATGAGGTAGCCCACCTCACCGACCCCGAGGCCGTCGGCGGACAGCATCTCGGGCGAGTTCGTGCCGATCTCCAGCAGCTCGTGGGTGGCACCCGTCGACATCATCCGGATGCGCTCGCGCTTGTTGAGCTGGCCGTCGATGACACGGACGTACGTGACCACACCCCGGTAGGAGTCGTAGACCGAGTCGAAGATCATCGCGCGGGCGGGGGCGTCCTTGACGCCGACCGGCGCGGGGACCTCCTTGACCACCCTGTCGAGCAGGGCGTCGACACCGACACCGGTCTTGGCGGAGACCCGCAGGACGTCGTCGGGCTCGCAGCCGACCAGGTTGGCGAGCTCCTCGGCGAACTTCTCGGGCTGCGCGGCCGGCAGGTCGATCTTGTTCAGCACGGGGATGATCGTGAGGTCGTTCTCCATCGCCAGGTAGAGGTTGGCGAGGGTCTGGGCCTCGATGCCCTGGGCGGCGTCGACGAGGAGGATGGTCCCCTCGCAGGCGGCGAGCGACCGGGAGACCTCGTAGGTGAAGTCGACGTGCCCCGGGGTGTCGATCATGTTGAGGATGTGCGTGTTGCCGGGTTCGTGGGTGGGAGCCCACGGCAGCCGCACCGCCTGGGACTTGATCGTGATGCCGCGCTCGCGCTCGATGTCCATCCGGTCGAGGTACTGAGCACGCATCTGCCGCTGCTCGACCACACCGGTCAGCTGGAGCATCCGGTCGGCGAGCGTGGACTTGCCGTGGTCGATGTGCGCGATGATGCAGAAATTGCGGATCAGAGCCGGGTCGGTACGGCTCGGCTCGGGCACATTGTTAGGGGTCGCGGGCACGCAGGGTCCTGTCTCTTGAGGCGCCTTATGCCTCGGGTCGGATCGATACGTAGCTTCCATGGTCCCACGGGCGGGGACCGGGGACCGTTTTGGGCCGTCCGCCGGGCCACTGGTAGTCTGGGTGGCTGTGCCTCATGCCCTCTCAGCGCGAGGCACATCCTCAGAAAATCACCTGGTACGGGACCCGGTCTCCCCTCGGGGAAGCTCCTGGCTCCGTGCCTGAACCTGAAAAGGCTCATTCGTGGCGAACATCAAGTCCCAGATCAAGCGGATCAAGACCAACGAGAAGGCTCGGCTGCGCAACAAGGCCGTCAAGTCCTCCCTGAAGACCGCGATCCGCAAGGCCCGTGAGGCCGCTGCCGCGGGTGACGTCGAGAAGGCCACCGAGTACCAGCGCGCCGCGTCGCGTGCGCTCGACAAGGCCGTCTCGAAGGGCGTCATCCACAAGAACCAGGCTGCCAACAAGAAGTCGGCCCTGGCTTCGAAGGTTGCTTCCATCAAGGGCTGAACCTCTTCTTTGATCTGACCGCCGGAGGGAATCGAGCGGGCCCTCTCTCATCCGCTCCCGTCCGGCACCCCGAGCCTGTACGCGGCCTGCGTTCGCCACGCGGGTACGGGCTCAGCAGCTTGAACCGAAGGCCCCGGCACCTCGCCCTTCCCCAGGGCGGGTGCCGGGGCCTTCGGCGTGCACGCGCGTGACCGTCGCCCGTCACGACCAGAATTCGTTGTTCTTCTCGATGTCGGCGACGCACTCGTCGATGTCACTGATCCTGTCTCCGACGATCCGGAAGACGAGCGCTCCCTCGTCATCGATGCTCTTGCCCTGTCGCTGCGCCGAGAATCGGGCCATGCCGACCGCGTGACCGCGGCCGTCCACGGCGATGCCGCGCAACTGGACCTGCATGTTCCCGCCCGTCTCCTCGAAGAGCCGGCGGTACATGTCGATACACGCGTCCTGCCCCTTGAAGTCACCCGACAGCGGGTGTGTGCCCGGCACATGGTGCGTACAGTCCGACGTCATCAGCCCTCGCAGGGCATCCATGTCGCCGCGCGTGAAGGCTTCGAAGCCCTTGCGGACCAGCTGGGCGTGCGGGTGTTCAGCCATGGCGACCGCCACCTCTCCGTCGCATCGGTGCGTTACGGCTGATACACCTGATTCTCCTCTGCGGCGGGGGGAAGACCAGTTGGATCACGACCAGAAGTCGTCGAGCCTGCCCAGGTCGTCGAAGCACTCGTCGAGATCGGTGACTTTGTTCCCGACGATCCGGAAGACGATGCCTCCGGTCAGCTCGACGCGCTTGCCCCGGCGCTCAGCCGTGGAATGGTGCAGGGACACCGCGTGACCCCGGCCGTCGACGACGTCGTGCCGCAGCTCCACGTTCAGCGTCCCGCTCGTTCCTCGAAGATCCGCCGGAACACGTAGAGGACCGCGTCCTGGCCCTTGTAGTCGCCCGCCAGCGGATGGGTGCCGGGGAAGTGGTACGTGCAGTCTCCCGCCAGCGACTCGCGCAGGCCGTCCAGATCACCGCGGGTGAAGGCTTCGTAGCCCTTGCGGACCAGCCGGGCGTGCGGGTGTACGGCCATGGCGACCGCCACCTCTCCGTCGCATCGGTGCGTTACGGCTGATACGCCTGATTGTCCTCCGGGACGGGACGAAGACCAGCGGATCAAGGCCCGCCTGGATCCGGGTGGCCCCGGAGGACCGGCGCCATGACGTGTTCGCGGGGCGCCTCATGAAGGGACGCGGTTCACGACCAGAAGTCGTTGAGCTTGTCCATGTCGGCGACGCACTCGTCCAAGTCGCTGACCTTCTCACCGACGATCCGGAAGACGATGCCTCCGTCCATGTCCAGGCGCTTGCCCTGACGCTCGGCGGTGGCATGGTGCACGGACATCACATGTCCACGGCCATCGGCGAAGAGGTGCCGCAGCTCGACCTTGAACGTCCCGGCCGTCTCCTCGAAGAGCCGTTGGTACATGTCGATACACGCGTCCTGGCCCTTGTAGTCGCCCGCCATCGAGTGATCGCCCGGGAAGTGATGCGTGGCGTCCCCCGTCAGCAGAGTGCGCAAGGTGTCCATGTCACCGCGCGAGAAGGCCTCGTAGCCCTTGCGGACGAGCTGTGCGTGCTGGTGTTCAGCCATACCGATCGCCACCTTTCCGCCATATCGATCATGTTCGGCGATTTCACGCTGCACGTTCGATTGTCCTCGGGGCCGCTCCGACGGCCACTGGATCATGACCGGGGCGTGCCTTCGGCCCGGTCCCCCTCTGTCACCCTCGGCCTCTGGAACGCGCCGCACGCGCGATCGCCACGACCGCCTTCTCCAGCGCGTACTCGGGGTCGTCCCCGCCGCCCTTCACACCGGCGTCGGCCTCGGCGACCGCCTGCAGCGCGGCCGCCACACCGTCGGGCGTCCATCCCCGCATCTGCTGCCGGACGCGGTCGATCTTCCAGGGCGGCATGCCCAGCTCGCGCGCGAGGTCGGCGGGGCGGCCCCCGCGGGCCGAGGACAGCTTGCCGATGGCCCGTACGCCCTGCGCGAGCGCGCTCGTGATCATGACGGGCGCCACGCCCGTGGCCAGCGACCACCGCAGCGCCTCCAGCGCCTCCGCCGCCCGCCCCTCGACCGCCCGGTCGGCAACGGTGAAGCTCGACGCCTCGGCGCGCCCGGTGTAGTACCGCCCCACGACGGCCTCGTCGATCGTCCCCTCGACATCGGCGACCAACTGACTCACCGCGGAGGCCAGCTCCCGCAGATCACTCCCGATGGCGTCGACCAGCGCCTGGCAGGCCTCCGGCGTCGCGGACCGTCCGGTCGTCCGGAACTCACCGCGCACGAACGCCAGCCGGTCCGCCGGCTTGGTCATCTTCGGGCACGCCACCTCCCGCGCCCCCGCCTTGCGCGCCGCGTCGAGGAGCTTCTTGCCCTTGACTCCACCGGCGTGCAGCAGCACCAGGGTGATCTCCTCGGCGGGCGCCGCGAGATACGCCGTCACGTCCTTGATCGTGTCGGCCGACAGATCCTGCGCATCGCGAACGACCACGACCTTGCGCTCCGCGAACAGCGAGGGACTGGTCAACTCGGCCAGCGTGCCGGGCTGCAACTGCTCCGGGGTCAGCTCCCGCACATCCGTGTCGGCATCGGCGGCCCTGGCGGCAACCACCACCTCCCGCACGGCACGATCGAGCAGCAGCTCCTCCTGACCCACGGCGAGGGTCACGGGAGCGAGGAGGTCGTCAGCAGCACTCTTCCTGGCCATCGCGACAAGCATGGCACGGACCACTGACAACGCGTCTCGCCCGGGGCACCGCCGCCCCGCGCCCACCCTGGACGTGTGCCTGGCCTGGGTCACCGTCGCCCGCGCCCGCGCCTGGGCCTGGGCCTGGCTTGGGCCGCGGCACCGTCACCGCAACGGCGATGGCGACGGCAGGCCTACGGCTCCTCCCGCCAGCCGTCCCACTCCCCCGCGAACTCGTCCAGCTCCCCCGGATCCAGCCGCCCTTCCTCGTCCCGCAGCACCACCAACCACTGCGCGTCCTCGGCATCGTCCTCGCCGGCCAGCGCATCCCGCACCAGCCGCGGCTCCTCGTCGATCCCGAACCGCTCCCCGAGCGCCTCCACGACCTCCTCCGCAGCGTCACGATCGGGCAGCACCAGCACATGTCTCACATCGCTCACGGAGCAATTCTCAGCCACCCAGGAGAGTCGAACCTGTGCCGGGGGGCCAGCGCCCCGCACGAGCGCCCCCGCGCGGCCCCGAGGAGCCCTGAACGGCCTCGGCACCCTGAACTTCCTGAGCGGACTGAGCCTCCCCTCCCCCCAGGAGTCCCGCTCCCGAATCAGCCGTCCCGTCCCGATCTGCGCACCGTCGGCACCTGATCCAACTCGATCCCGAACCGCTCCCGGTACACCCGCAGCACCTCCTCGTCCGTGCCCAACTCCCGCTCCTCACGCGTCCCGTCGGCCGCCGTCTCCTTGAAGGTGCGCCCGCTGAGCGTGATCCGCCCGCCCTCCTCCGTCACCCGCGAGCACACCAGCGACTGTGTGAAGTGCGAGCCCGGCGAGGTGCTGTGCCACCACGCCCCGGCCACGAAGTCGCCGAGCACCCGCGGCCGCCGCTCCAGCCGGTACTCCGGTGTCCCGTCCATGACGACGTCCAGGTCCGCCGCCTCCGCCACGTCGTGCCCACCGCGCACACCGGCCGAGTCCGGCCCTGCCTCGACGATCCGGAACACGCCCGCCGGATCAACCTGCTCGCCCCGCGCCTCGAACGCCAGCGGATAGTGACTGTGCGCCCCGAAACCGACGTCCGCCAGCCATGTGCCCCCGTCCACCGTCCGCACCTTCAGCGCCATGTGGTCGTAGGGAATCCCGAGCCGCCCCTCCTTCCCGTGGACCCGTGCCGCGAGCAGCGTCACGTCGAAACCCAGCGCGGTGAGCAACGCCCCGAACGCCCCGTTCAGTTCGTAGCAGAACCCGCCCCGCCCGGCCCCCACCACCTTGTCGAGCAGCCGCTTCTCCTCCAGCACGATCTCCTCGCCGAGGTGGATCGACAGGTTCTCGAAGGGCACGGTCTGCAGATGGCGCAGATGCAGCTCGCGCAGCACGTCCACGGTCGGCCACGCCGGGTGCTCGACCCCCAGGCGGCTGAGATAGGCATCAACCTCAACGGAATCCATGCCCTCAGTCTCCCGCCACCCGCAGCTCCGCGCCCGTACCCGCGACCGCCAGCGCCCCGTCCTCGTCCGTCCGCAGCACCACCGCGCCCTGCGCCCGCAGCGCCGCGACGGTGCTGGGGGCCGGGTGCCCGTACGGGTTGTCCTCACCGCAACTGATCAACGCCAGCCGCGGTGCCGCCCTGCGTATGAGCTCAGGGTCCTGGTACGCCGAGCCGTGATGGGCGACCTTGAGCACGTCCACGCCGTCCAGCAGCGCCCCCGCCGGCGATCTCAACAGCGCCCGCTGGGCCGGAGGTTCGAGATCCCCGAGCAGCAGGAGCCGCAGCCCTGCCGAGCGGACGAGCAGGGTGACGCTGGCGTCGTTCGGACCGTCCGGGGCCAGGGCGGGGTGTGCCGGGGGCCAGACGACCTGCCAGCTCAGTGCCCCGGTGCGCCGCTCCTCCCCGGCGGCGGCCCGCGTCACGGGAATGTTCCGGGCGGCCGCCTCCCTGCGGACGAACTCCACCTGGTCCACCGGCTCTTCGTGCCCCGTCGTCTCGATCGCGCCCACCGTCCGCCCGCGCAGCACGCCGGGCAGGCCCGCCACATGGTCGGCGTGGAAGTGGGTGAGCACGACGAGCGGGATCCTGGTGATCCCGAGTGTGCGCAGGCACCGGTCGACCAGCGTCGGATCGGGTCCGGCGTCCACGACCACGCCCGTCCCCTCACCCGCCGCGAGCACTGTCGCGTCGCCCTGCCCCACGTCGCACATCGCGAACCGCCATCCGGGCGGCGGCCACCCCGTGACCACCCTGGCCAGCGGTGGCGGCTGCAGTACCACCAGCAGGAGCAGCGCCCCGCAGGCACCACACCACCAGGGGTGCCGCAGCAGCCGCCGGCCGACGAGCACGACGACCACCGTGGCGAGGGCGAGCAGCGCCGCCCCGGTCCAGCTGCCGGGCCAGTCCACGCCCGCCCCGGGCAGTGCGGCGCCCGTCCGGGCGACGTCCGCGATCCATCCGGTCGGCCAACTCGCGCACCAGGCCAGCACCTTGGCCAACGGCATCGCGAGTGGCGCCGTCGCCAGCGCCGCGAAGCCCAGCACTGTGGCCGGTGCGATCGCGAACTCCGCGAGCAGATTGCACGGCACCGCCACCAGGCTCACCCGGGCCGACAGCACCGCCACAACGGGCGCGCACAGCGCCTGCGCGGCAGCCGCGGCCGCCAGCGCCTCGGCCAGCCGGGGCGGCACCCGGCGCCGCCGCAGTGCCGCGCTCCAGCGGGGCGCGAGCGTGAGCAGGGCGCCCGTGGCGAGGACGGAGAGCAGGAAGCCGTAACTGCGGGCCAGCCAGGGGTCGTACAGCACCAGCAGCAGTACGGCCGTCGCCAGCGCCGGGATCAGTGATCTGCGGCGTCCGGTCGCCAGGGCCAGCAGCGCGACGGCCCCGCAGGCCGCGGCCCGCAGCACGCTCGGGTCCGGTCGGCACACGACGACGAACGCGAGGGTGAGCCCTCCGCCGAACAACGCGGTCGTCCGCAGGGAGATGCCGAGGCGGGGCGCGAGGCCCCGGCGCTCGGCCAGCTGGGACAGCCCGGGCGGGCCGATGAGCAGGGCGAGGATGATGGTCAGGTTGCTGCCGGAGACAGCGAGCGTATGCGCCAGGTCGGTCTCCTTGAACGCCTCGTCCAGCTCCGGAGTGATCCGCGAGGTGTCGCCCACCACCAGCCCCGGCAACAGCGCCCGCGCGTCCGCCGGCAACCCGTCGGTCGCCTCCCGCAGCCCGGCCCGCAACCGCCCCGCCAGCCGCTGCGCCTCCGACGGCTCCCCCACAACCTCCGGCACCCCCGGATCCCGCACCCGCAGCACGGCAGCGATTCGGTCCCCGCCGGCCAGGGCGGGCGCCAGCGTCGCGGTCACCCGCAGCCGCGTGGAGGGCAGCACCCTCAGCCAGGGCGAACGCCGACCATCAGCGGACTGAGACGCCTCGCTGACGTCCCCAGCCCCAGGAGGTCTCGGCGCCCCGTTGGGGTGTCCAGACCCAGGGGATCTCGACGCCCCATTCACATCCCCCGCCCCAGAAGACATCGACGTCGCGTCGACGATCACCAGCACCGGCGCCCGCGTCACCACCGCCGTGCCGTGCGCCTCCTCGACGCGTCGCACGTCCGCGTTGATCAGCACGGAGGTCGGCGCCATGTGATTCCCCTTGACCCGGGGCCTGGTGAGCCGAGGGTCGGAGGTGACCTCGACCTCGGCGGTCACGGTGGCGTACTGCCGCGCCAGCCCGGGCACCGGCCCACGCCGCAGATCGGCCCCGTGCAGCCCGGCGGAGGCAGCGGCCGCCGCGACGCAGAGCAGGACAGCAGCGACCGAAATCCGTGGCCAAGCGACCGAGGCGCGCGGCCAGATGAGCCGCAGGCGCGCTGAGCCCTGCCTGCGCGGCCGCGTGAAGCGCCCCGGCGCAGAGCCCGGCCCAGGCGCGGAGTCCCGCTCGGACAGGGGCTCCTGCCCCGGCACGGAATCCGCCCCAGACACGAAGCCCCGCCCAGGCCCAGAATCCCGGCCAGGCCCAGAATCCCGGCCAGGCTCAGAATCCTGCCCGGGCCCGGCCGCACCGCTGGCACCCACCCCGCCGCGCCGCCGCAGCAGTACGCCCGCCGCGACCAGACAAACGACCACCGCCCCGCCCACCCACACCGTCGGGGCGTCCAGCATCAGCGCCGCCGTCGCCCAGGCGGCGAGCGCGGGTGGGACGAGTCGGAGATCCGTCAGTCCTTCCTGTCGGGGGTGGGAGGCACCCAGCCGGTTCCCGGAGGCGGCATGAACGGGGGCGCGGGAAGGCGTGAGGTGGGGTGCGCGGACGTCGTGCCTCATGGCTGTACGAGATTTCGTAGATCGGCGAAGCGGCGGTCGCCGATGCCATTGACCTCGCGCAGTTCGTCCACCGCACGGAAGCCACCGTGCTGGGTGCGGTAGTCGATGATGTGCTGGGCCAGCACCGGGCCGACGCCCGGGAGGGTGTCGAGCTGGTCCACGGTGGCCGTGTTGAGGGAGACGGGCCCGGCAGGCGCGGCCCCGGCGACCGCCGCACCGCCCGAACCCGCAGCTGCCCCGGGGGCGGCAGCCGGGCCACCGACGATCACCTGCTCGCCGTCCACCAGGAACCGGGCCCGGTTCAGGCTGTCGGTGTTCGTGCCGGGACGCACCCCACCGGCCACACGCAACGCGTCGGCGACCCGCGAGCCGGCCGGCAGGCGATGGATCCCCGGCTCACGCACCTTGCCGCTGACGTCCACGACGATCTCCGCCGCGGCCGTACCCACGGCCCCCGGCGCAGCGGCCGCCGACGCACCCGCCACGACCTCCTCACCCGGCTCCCCTCCTCCGAACGGAGCCGCCGCCCGCACTACCTCGGGCGCCCGCACGGACTGCGCCCGGCCGGTCCAGAAGTGCTGCACGGCGAACCCGGCGGCGAGGACGAGCACCACGGTGAGCGCGACCACGCTCCGCCGCTCCAGCCCACACCTCGCCTGCAACCACACCGGCATCCGCTCCCGCAAAGCCGGCCCGACGCGTGCCCGCCAGTCCCCGGCCCCCGCGTCACCGGCCCCAGGCCGGGACCCGGCCCGGTCACCCATGGCGGCATCCGGCGTCTCCGAGTCGCGCGCCGTATCCCCGCGCGAAACAGGGGCGCCCGGCGGCACATCGGATCCCAGAGACACATCGGAGTCCAGCGGCGCATCGGGGGCCAGCGGCACATCGGCGTCCAGCGGCAGGTCAGCACACGGCACATCAGCCCTCAGGACATCCGGACGCGTCGCCACATCAACACGCGGCACACCCGAGTCCTCGGACCAGTCGGCGTACCAATCGTCCATGCCCACGGCCACCCGAGCGTGCGGCGCGCCACTCAGGTCCGCTTCCGACTCCTCAGCTCCAGCACGCCAACCGGGCTCCTCCCGAACGAGTCCAGCCGGTCCACGAGAGCCACTCGGCCCGCTCAACCCACTCGGGCCAGGCATCTCCCCCACGTCGGCCCTCGGGGCGTACTCCTCCCCCCGCGACGGCGGCCCCGCCCCTGACTCCCGCCACTCCCCGGCCCGTTCGGCGAAAATCACCTCCGCCCTGCGCCGCAGCTCCTCCGCCGACGCATGGCGCTGCCGTGCCCGCCCCCGGACATGCATGCGTCGTCGGTGGCGGGCGCGGCCGTCGGAGTGGGGGCCGCGGCCCGGGCCGCTGGTCGCCGGCGTGGTACGTGTGCGTGATCGAAGTGCCATGCGACGAGGATCGGACACCTCGCCCCGCCCGCGATGATCTTGCTCAATTCCCGGGGATTACCGCCCAGTTGTGGATAACTCCGCCACCCACACGAGTGGTGCACCCACCCAAAGAGCTCGTCACCACGACGAATCGCCCCACCACGACGATGCCGTCACCACAACGATGCCGTCACCACCGCCAACCCGTCACCACAGCGGACCCATCACACGACGTACCCGTCACCACAGCGGACCCATCACACGACGTACCCGTCACCACGGCCGCCGCATCACACGACGCATCCGCCCCACGCCCAAGCTCCACCCCAGCACCCCCGCCGCCCACACCCAACCCCTTCACCGCGGCGAAACCACAACCCCCAACAACCCAGGCCCGGTATGCGCCCCAATAACCGCCCCGACCTCACTCACATGCAGCTCGGCCAACCCCGGCACCCGCCCCCGCAAACGGTCCGCCAGCGCCGACGCCCGGTCCGGGGCGGCGAGATGGTGCACCGCGATGTCGACCTGCGCGCTGCCCGCCCGCTCGGCCGCGATCTCCTCGAGGCGTGCGATCGCCTTGGACGCCGTCCGTACCTTCTCCAACGGACCGATCCGGCCGCCCTCCAGCTGCAGCAGCGGCTTCACCGCGAGCGCGGACCCCAACAACGCCTGTGCGGCCCCGATACGGCCACCGCGACGCAGATAGTCGAGGGTGTCGACGTAGAAGTAGGCGGCCGTGCCGCCGGCCCGCTTCTCCGCGGCGGTGACCGCCTCGTCCACCGTGCCACCCGTCTCCGCCGCCTCGGCCGCGGCGAGCGCGCAGAACCCGAGCGCCATGGCGACCATCCCGGTGTCGACGACCCGCACCGGCACCGGCGCCTCGCGCGCCGCGAGAACCGCCGCGTCGTAGGTGCCGGAGAGCTCGGCGGACAGGTGCAGGGAGACGATGCCCGTGGCGCCGGACTCGGCGACCTTGCGGTAGTGCTCCGCGAAGACCTGAGGGTTGGGGCGCGACGTGGTGACGGGTCGTCGCTTCTGCAACGCCTGGGCGAGGGAACGGGTCGAGATCTCGGTGCCCTCGTCCAGCGCCTGGCCGCCGACGACCACGGTCAGGGGCACCGCGGTGATGCCGTGGCGCTCCATCGTCCGCGGCGGCAGGTAGGCCGTTGAATCGGTGACGATCGCGACATGGCGGGACATGAGCTGGAGGTTACCTGGCGTAGCGCCCGGGCGGCAGTCCGACCCCGCTCACCTGGAAATGCCTTGACCGGATCAGCGCGTGCTCGGCCGCCCTCAAGTCGTGCTCTCGGGACGGGGTTTCTTCTGCCAGGGGTATGTCGGACGAGGGCCGGGCGGTGTGATCGCGGGCCGTGTGGGCTCCTCGGCCCGCTGCGACCGAGGGCTGTCGGGCCAGGTCTGCTCGGCCGTCCCGGCGGCTTCGGCCGCCGACGCCTCCGGCCACGGGGGCGGTGGCGTCGACGACGAGGGCTCCGTCGTCTGCCAGTGCCGCAGGGCACCGGTCTCCACGTCGATCTGCGCGCTGAGGCTGTCCAGGTCGTCGCCGGCGAAGCGGTGGGCCCGGTCGCGGGCCGCCCAGCGCAGGGAGTCCGCGGACTGGACGATGCGCTCGGTGCGCTCACGCAGGTCGGGCAGCCGCTCGGCGAGCGTCGCGCGGTCCGGCTCGGACTCCAGGCGCCGCAGTTCGGCGTCCAGTTCGTGCCCGTGTGCACTGAGGCGCTGGAAGAGGCCGAGGGATTCCTTCAGGGACTCGTCCTCGGCCGCGCCCGCGCGCAGCGCGTCCTGGGTGGCCCGCATGGAGGTGCGCAGCTTCAGCCGCAGCTGGGCGAGCTCACCGGCCGGGCCGGGCTGGGCGAAGGACTTGGCCCGCAGGGTGTGGTCCTCGACCGTGCGCCGGGCGTGGGTGATGGTGTCGTCGACCCTGCGCTTGGCGGCGCCGACCACCTTCACCGTGGCGTACGCGCCGAGCACCACGAAGAGCACGAAGAGCAGGGCGACGACTGCGATCACTGCTTCCACGAACTCCTCCTCCGACCGGCCGCGACACACGCCGCATCACTCTTCAACGGTAAACGCAGCGGGCAGGCCCGGAGTTCCAACAGAACCCCGAACCTGCCCGTAGGGGATCACCCCGAGCCACCCGCCGCACACACGGGCACCCGAACCGACGGCGCCACGCACAGGGCACCCGAACCGGCGGCCCCGCGCACACGACACCCGAACCAGCGGCCCCACATACACGACACCCGAACCGGCGGCCCCACGCACACGACACCCGACCCGGCCGGACGCGCTCACGCCATCCGGACCAGCCGAACCCGCTCACGACATCCGAACCGGCCCGACCACCAGAGGCCAACGCCGGAGGCCTACGCCGGAACGATGTTCACCAGCTTCGGCGCCCGCACGATCACCTTGCGGATCCCGGCCCCGTCCAGCGCCGCCACGACCTTCTCGTCGGACAGCGCGACCTTCTCCAGCTCCTCCTCGGAGATGGCCGGCGAGACCTCCAGGCGGGCCTTGACCTTGCCCTTGATCTGCACGACGCAGGTCACGGTCTCGTCGACCACGTACGCCGGGTCGGCGACCGGGAAGTCCTGGTGGACGACCGAGTCGTCGTGGCCCAGCCTGCGCCACAGCTCCTCGGCGATGTGGGGGGCCAGCGGCGCGGCCATCAGCACCAGTGCCTCGGCGACGGAGCGGGACACCGCCCCGCCCGTCTTGGTCAGGTGGTTGTTCAGCTCGGTGACCTTGGCGATGGCGGTGTTGAACCGCATGCCCTCCAGATCCCCGCGCACCCCGTCGATCGCCTTGTGCAGGGCACGCAGCGTGTCCTCGTCGGGCTCCGCGTCCACCACCGTCAGGTCACCGGTCGTCTCGTCGACGACGTTGCGCCACAGCCGCTGCAGCAGCCGGAACTGGCCCACCACCGCGCGCGTGTCCCACGGCCGGGAGACATCCAGCGGGCCCATGGCCATCTCGTACAGGCGCAGCGTGTCGGCGCCGTACTCGGCACAGATCTCGTCCGGAGTGACCGCGTTCTTCAGGGACTTGCCCATCTTGCCCAGCAGCCGGGAGACCTTCTCGCCCTGGTAGTAGTAGGCGCCGTCGCGCTCCTCCACCTCGGCGGCCGGCACCGCGATGCCACGGCTGTCGCGGTAGACGTAGGCCTGGATCATGCCCTGGTTGAACAGCTTGTGGAACGGCTCGGCCGAGGAGACGTGCCCCAGGTCGAACAGGACCTTGGACCAGAAGCGGGCGTACAGCAGGTGCAGCACGGCGTGCTCGGCGCCGCCGACGTACAGGTCGACACCGCCGTGCGGCTGGCCCTCGCGCGGGCCCATCCAGTACTGCTCGATCTCGGGATCGACCAGCTGCTCGCTGTTGTTCGGGTCCAGGTAGCGCAGCTCGTACCAGCAGGAACCGGCCCAGTTGGGCATGGTGTTGGTCTCACGCCGGTACCGCTTCGGGCCGTCGCCCAGGTCCAGGGTGACGTTGACCCACTCCTCGTTGCGCGACAGCGGCGTCTCGGGCTGGGTGTCGGCGTCGTCCGGGTCGAAGGTGCGCGGCGAGTAGTCCTCGACCTCGGGCAGCTCCAGCGGCAGCATCGACTCGGGCAGGGCGTGGGCGATGCCGTCCTCGTCGTAGACGATCGGGAAGGGCTCGCCCCAGTAGCGCTGGCGGCTGAACAGCCAGTCGCGCAGCCGGAAGTTGACGGTCCCCTCGCCGATGCCCTTGGACTCCAGCCACTCGGTGATGCGCGCCTTGGCCTCGGCGACGCCCAGACCGTCCAGCGAGACGCCCTCACCGGTGGAGTTGATGATCTTCGCGTCGTAGGACGAGAAGGCGTCCTCCCACGTCGAGGTGTCCGTACCCCGTCCGTCCGTCGGCTCGACGATGCAGCGGATCGGCAGCTCGAAGGCGCGCGCGAACTCGAAGTCGCGCTGGTCGCCCGCCGGGACGGCCATGATCGCGCCGGTGCCGTAGCCCATCAGGACGTAGTCGGCGATGAAGACGGGGATCTGCTCGCCGTTGACCGGGTTGGTCGCGTACGAGCCGATGAAGACGCCGGTCTTGTCCTTGGCCTCGGCCTGCCGCTCGACGTCGGACTTGGCGGCGGCCTGGGCGCGGTAGGCGGCGACGGCCTCGGCCGGGGTGGCGTGACCGCCGGTCCAGGAGTCGTGGGTGCCCTCGGGCCAGGCGCCCGGGGTGAACTTCTCGACCAGCGGGTGCTCGGGCGCCAGCACCATGTAGGTCGCGCCGAACAGGGTGTCGGGGCGCGTGGTGAACACGGTGATGCGCTCGCCGTCGATCGGGAAGTCGACGCGGGCGCCCTCGGAGCGGCCGATCCAGTTGCGCTGCTGCAGCTTGATGGCCTCGGGCCAGTCCAGCGCGTCCAGGTCGTCCAGCAGCCGGTCGGCGTAGGCGGTGATCCGCATGTTCCACTGGCGCAGCTTGGCCTTGAAGACCGGGAAGTTGCCGCGCTCGGAGCGGCCCTCGGCGGTGACCTCCTCGTTGGCCAGGACGGTGCCCAGGCCGGGGCACCAGTTGACCGGCGCGTCGGAGGCGTACGCCAGGCGGAACCCGCCCAGGACGTCGGCACGCTCGGCGGCGCTCAGCTCGCTCCACGCGCGCGTGTGCCCCGGTACGGCCCGCTCACCGGACTCGAAGGCGGCGACCAGCTCGGAGATCGGGCGGGCCTTCTTCGCCTCGTCGTCGTACCAGGAGTTGAAGATCTGCAGGAAGATCCACTGGGTCCACTTGTAGTAGTCCGGGTCGATCGTGGCGAACGACCGGCGCTTGTCGTGACCCAGTCCCAGCGCGCGCAGCTGGGCCTTCATGTTCTCGATGTTGGCCTCGGTGGACACGCGCGGGTGCGTGCCGGTCTGCACGGCGTACTGCTCGGCGGGCAGGCCGAAGGCGTCGAAGCCCAGGGTGTGCAGGACGTTGTGGCCGGTCATGCGCTGGAAGCGGGCGAAGACGTCGGTGGCGATGTAGCCCAGGGGGTGGCCGACGTGCAAGCCCGCACCGGAGGGGTACGGGAACATGTCCATGATGAACTTCTTGGGCCGGGCCACGGCCTCGGGGTCGCCCGCCAGGTCGCCCTTGGGGTTCGGAGCGGCGTACGTACCCTCGGCGTCCCAGAAGTCCTGCCAGCGTGCCTCGATCTCGGCAGCCATGGCCGCCGTGTAGCGGTGCGGCGCGGCCACCTCGGCGGTGGCAGCGGGGTTCGTCTCGCTCATGATCCTCAAAGCTCCATCGATCGTCTCTGCCAGCGGCTGCGGTTCTCTGGAAACGAAAAATCCCCTCGCACAGGAGGGGACGCCGCGCCGATTCCGACCATCCGATTCGCCCGGTGGTCGGGACTGATCAGCGCGGCCCGCTAAGCAGAAGGCGTACGGCACGCATGGCGTCAGGGTACCGCAGCGCCGGAGCGGGTCGCGACGGACTTCCACCCTGGGCGTGACGGGCTTGGGGTGGGGGCGCGCGTGAACAATGGCGCCCTCCATTCCGTACTTGAGAGTTGTGAAGACCTCGAAAAGCTGAACAACGTTCAATTGTTACCTGGCGTAACAGTCGCTAAGGGACATCGCCCGCCCCTCGCAGCCCGTAGATAACAACGCAATAACTCAAACGCCGTACCCCTCGGTATGGAGCCACTTAGAGTGCGGCAGCGGGACCGCCTTCCCGAACCGCTCGGAGTTGCCCCCATGAACCCTCGTCGTAGTAACAGTTCGCTCCCCAAACCGGGCCGGTCGGCCTATGGGGTGGCGACCGCTGCTGTTCTGCTGCTCATACCCCTGGTCGTGCTGCTCGGCGGCACCTGGCTCCAGGAGTTCCTCAACTTCGGTGCCGGTGTCCTGTCACTCGTCTGCCTCACCTGCTCGGTGATCTGGGGTCTTGTCGCCCAGGACCGGATGATCCTCAACACCCGCCAGCGGATCATCGCGCAGGGCATCCACCGGGTGACGGCCGTGGCCTCGATCGCGTTCCTGCTGGTGCACATCGGCGTGAAGCTGGCGCTGGACCACGCCAGCCCGATCGCCGCGCTGATCCCCTTCAGCCTCGTGTTCTTCGGCGGCGACGAGATCCCCGGCAGCGCCTTCCTGATCGGCCTGGGCTCCCTGGCCGCCCTGCTCATGATCTTCGTGGGCGTCACCGGCGCGCTGCGCACCCAGTTCGCCTCCCCGGCACTGGTCGCCGCGCGCTGGCGCGCGATGCACATGCTGGCCTACCCGGCCTGGTGCGCCGCCCTGATCCACGGGCTGTTCGCCGGCCGCCCGGCGGCGACGTTCTTCATGGTCTGCTACGAGCTGTGCGTGGTCGCCGTCGCCGCGGCCCTCGCACTGCGCGCCGCCCCGCGTCCCGTCAAGCGCAAGTTCGCCGACCGGCTCGCCCAGCTCATCGGCAACGAGCCCGACGCCCGCGAGGACCTGGAGGAGAGCCGCGCCCGCGCGGCGTCCGGGTCCGCGCTGCCGGGCTACGAGAACCAGCGCCCGTCACGGCCGTCGCGCGACGAGCGGACGGGCCCGCTGCCCGGCATGCCCTCCCAGGCTCCCGCCTCGGCGGAGTCCACGGGTGGCTTCGCCGCCGCCTACCGCGCGGTCTCCCCCCGCTCCCAGGGCCGGCAGCAGCCCTACATGGCCGACCAGACCTCACGCATGGACCTGCCCCTGGACATGCAGCCGACGGAGGCGATCCCGCGCGTCGACGGCTCGGGCAGCACCTCGGGCAGCTGGCCGATCCCTTCCCCGCCGCCCGTGGGCGAGGCACCCCCGTCGGCCTACGACCCGCTCAACGACACGGGATTCAATATCCCCCTCTACCGCGATTCGGGCACGTCGGGCTATGACGCGGGCGCTGCGGGCTATGGCTCGAGTGATGTGTACGACACCGCTGAGACGAATGCCGTCTTCGGTACGTACAACCAGAACGACACGTACAACAACAGCGGTCCCGCCACTGAAACATTCCCCGGTGCCTCCTACGACTTCGACGCACCGGGTTCGGGCGAACCTTGGAACACGCCTTCCGGAGGCTTTAAGTGAACGAGGCCCTGCCCGACGTCCCCGAAGTCCGCGTCGTCGGCCTTCCCCAGCTGACGTCGGGCTTCGACCTTGTCGAAAGGCTCGATCTGCCCATGCATCTGAAGGTGCACGGGCCACTCGAACCGATGGGCGGTGAGCAGCTCGCGAAGCTCGCCGAGAACATCAACCTGAAGGGCCGCGGCGGCGCGGGCTTCCCCTTCCACAAGAAGCTGCGCTCGGTCGCGGAGGCCGCGATCAAGCGCGGTGTACGGCCGGTCGTGGTCGTCAACGGCAGCGAGGACGAACCGGCCTGCCGCAAGGACACGGTGATGATCAACCGTGCCCCGCATCTCATCCTGGACGGCGCGCTGCTGTGCGCCGAGGCCCTGGGTGCCCGCACGCTCGTGGTGGGGGTCACCCGGGAATCGACCCAGCGCTCCATGGAGGCCGCCCTCGCCGAACGCGGCCTCAGCAACAGCCGCCGCTCCGCTCTACGCGCGTGGGTGCAGCGCAACCCGGTACGCATGGTCACCGGCGCCGCCGCCTCCCTGATCCGCTCCATCGACGGCGGCCCGGCCATCCCGCCCGGCCGCAAGGTCAGCGCCTCGCAGAACGGCGTCGGCGGCGCCCCGACCCTGCTGTCCAACGCCGAGACCTTCGCGCAGCTCGCGATCGCCGCCCGCATCGGCCCCGAGCGCTACGGCAACACCGGCCTGTACGACGAGCCGGGCACCGTCATGCTCACGGTCTCCGGCGCGGTCGCCCGCCCGATGGTGATCGAGGTCCCCACGGGCGTGCCGCTGCGCTACGTCCTCCAACTGGCCGGCGCCCCACCCGTCCCGCAGGGCGTGCTGACCGGCGGCTACCACGGCAAGTGGATCGACGCGGCGACGGTCAACGAGGCGATCGTCTCGCGCAACTCCCTGGACGCGGTGGGCGGCGCGCTCGGCGCCGGCGCGATCCTGCCGATCACTCAGGAGACCTGCCCGCTGGGCGAGTCGCTGCGGGTGGCGCAGTGGCTGGCCGAGGAGAGCGCGGGCCAGTGCGGTCCCTGCTACCTCGGTCTGCCGGCCGCCGCGCGCGGCATGGAGGACATCCTCAACGGCGGGGGCCCGGCCGCCCTGGAGGCGCTCAAGCAGGTCGCCAAGAACGTGAAGCGGCGCGGCGCCTGCTCGCACCCGGACGGCTCCGCGATGTTCCTGGAGTCGACCATCAAGGCGTTCACCGACGACCTCGCGGCGCACGTCCTCGGCAACGGCTGCGGACGGCCCGTGGAGGGCGTTCTGCCGCTCTTCGAGGGCGGCAGGGCCCCGTCGGGCATCCCGGGCGGCGGCGAGTCGGAGGAGAACGGCCCCAGCCGCCAGAAGATCTACGTCGACTGGACACTGTGCCGTGGCCACGGTCTGTGCGCGGACATCCTCCCGGAGGTCTTCCAGCTCGGCGCCGACGGCTTCCCGACCGTCGCCCAGGCGAAGGTCCCTCGCTACGCCGAGGCCAAGGCCCTGCGCGCGGTGCGCCGTTGCCCCGCTCTCGCCCTGCGCATCGAGGAGGACACGCGCGGCCAGGAATCGTCCCGCAACCTGCCGGTCCTCTCCCAGGGCCGCGGCAGACGCGCCCTGGGCCGCTGAGGCCGGGCACGCGCGCGTAGAGGGGTCGTCCGAGCCGGACGACCCCTCGTTCTCACCGTGCGCAAGCCAGGCTGCACACGCAAGCCAAGGTGCACAGCCACAGCCCCATGATGTGCAGACAAAAAAGATCCCGCCGGATCGTATTGATCCGGCGGGATCTGCTGTGGAGCTAAGGAGAATTGAACTCCTGACCTCCTGCATGCCATGCAGGCGCTCTACCAACTGAGCTATAGCCCCGTGCTTTGGTCGCCCGGTTTCCCCGGCGGCGACGCCAACATTACCGGTCGACCTCGCGCAGCACCAAATCGTTTCCCGTTCGCGCCGATACGGGCACTAATGTCGGGTTCCGTGACCATGATCGCGTGCCCCGGAGTTCACCGTCGAACGCCGGTCGCCCTGGCCGCCTGCCTGGTCTCCTTCGCCGCGTTCTGGGCGGCGCAGCGGGCCGCGCACGTGTCGATGATCGACCTGATGGTGTACCGGGCCGAGGGCGCGACCGTGAGGGCCGGAGGCGACCTGTACGCGCTGCGGGCGACGGCCGCCCGACTGCCGACCACCTACCCGCCGTTCGCGGCCCTGCTGTTCACCCCCCTGACGCTCCTGGACACGGCGACCATGCGCACCCTGGCGACGGCCGGGAACCTCGCGCTGCTCGTGGTGTTCGCAGGGCTGTCGCTGCGTCTGGTCGGGCACGCGCGCGTGGAGAGCGTGTGGTGGGTCGCGGCGGTGGCCGTGTGGTGCGAGCCGGTGTGGACGACGCTGCGGTACGGGCAGATCAACCTGCTGCTCGCCGTCCTGGTGCTGTGGGATCTGTCACGGCGCCCGGGAGACCGCTGGGCCGGCGTCGGCATCGGGCTCGCCGCGGCCGTCAAGCTGACGCCCGCCCTGTTCGTGGCGTTCCTGCTCGCCACCGGTGTCGTGGCGCGGCGTCGGCACGGCCGCGGCGGCTGCTGGCTACGGCACGCGCGCCTGGCGGCCGCCTGGTTCACCGGGGCGACCCTGCTGGCCGCTGCCGTACTGCCGTACGACTCCTGGCGCTTCTGGACCCGCGTGGTGTTCGCGGCGGGGCGCGTCGGGTACGCCGAGGACACCGCGAACCAGGCCCTGCGCGGCGTTCTCGCGCGGCTGCTGCACACTCCGGAGCCCGGGGCCGCCTGGGTCGTCACGGCGGCCGTGGTGGGCGCGGCAGGGCTGGGCGTGGCCGTGGCGGCGGAGTTGCGCGGTCAGCGGGACTGGGCGGTGACCTCGTGCGCGGTGACGGCGCTCCTCATCAGCCCGGTGTCCTGGTCGCACCACTGGGTCTGGTGCCTGCCGGTCGTCCTGCTCCTCGGCACGCACGCGTACCGGGCCGCCGCGTTGAGCGCGCTGCTGGTCTTCTCCTCGTACGCCCTGTGGTGGGTGCCGCACGGTCCGGGACGGCACGAACTGCACCAAAACGGCATCGAGTTGACGCTGTCCGCCCTCTACGGGACGACTGGCTGCCTTTTCCTGGTGCTCGCCGGGATCACCGGGACCGCCATCGGCAACTCCCGCCTCGGTCAAGCCGTGACGAAGGAATAGAAGCGTTTGAGCGTGCAGTGTTCTTCGAGGAGACGGCCGTAGATCGGTTCGCCCTCGAGTTCACGGTACGTCTCGATCGGATCGCCTTTTATGATCAGCGCCCGCGCGCATTCCTCGCACCAGTACTGGTAGTCGGGGTTCACCGGTTCCATGTCACGGACGATCGGCGTTCCGCTGCCGCACCAGTCGCACTTTCGCCTGTGTGCACCCATCGATCAGCTCCAGCTGTGGCCGCAGGCCGTGCACACGTAGGAAATTCCGCCGTTGTCGCCAAGGAGCTGGGCGACATGGACGGAGCCGCAGGAAGGGCAGCTGAGGCGGGTGATCGTATCCCGGGTCAACGCCGCTTCGAAGAGGTGACCCGCCTCTCCGAGGATGCTCGCAGGCATCGCTACTCCCTCCCGTCGGGCCGCGCTCCCTTCCGGCCGTTTGATTCTGCCACGGCCGGACCAATACGGTCAGCGACGCCTCAGTACCAGTCCGGACACGGCAGCCCTCGCGACCGTACGAACCGCGCGAACACGCACCCCAAGCGTCTTCTGAGAGGTATACGCCTGCGAGGCCCGAGTGACTCAAGCCGGACCCGAACAGTTCGGCGAGGCGGGTGCCGCGCGAACCGGCCACGGGGGCCCGGCCGTTGATCCGGGCGCCGCCGCGGATACCAGAAGATCCCGCCGATCGAGGGGATCGGCGGGATCTTGTTGTCTCACTGTGGAGCTAAGGAGAATTGAACTCCTGACCTCCTGCATGCCATGCAGGCGCTCTACCAACTGAGCTATAGCCCCTTGCCACGCGGCGGGAGCCGCATGATGTTTCGCCCCGCTCGGCGGGGCGAACAAGAAGAACTTTAGCCTGCGACCTGCCGGAAAGTGAAATCCGGGTCCCGGGTCGTCCCGGCCGGGACCTCCGGCTTCAGTCGTCGTCGCCGAGCACCGGCTCCGGCAGGGTGCCGGCGTTGTGCTCCAGCAGACGCCAGCCGCGGGCGCCCTCGCCCAGGACGGACCAGCAGCAGTTGGTGAGGCCGCCGAGGCTCTCCCAGTACCGGGGCTCCAGGCCGAGGAGGCGCCCGATGGTCGTACGGATCGTGCCGCCGTGGCTGACCACGACGAGCGTGCCGTCGTCGGGGAGCTTCTCGGCGTGCCGGAGCACGACGGGCGCCGCGCGGTCGGCGACCTCGGTCTCCAGTTCGCCGCCGCCGCGGCGCACCGGCTCACCGCGCTTCCACGCGGCGTACTCGTCGCCGTGCCGGGCGATGATCTCCTCGTGCGTCAGCCCCTGCCAGACGCCCGCGTAGGTCTCGCGCAGGCCCTCGTCGTGGGTCACCTCCAGGCCGGTGAGCGCGGCCAGCTCGGTGGCCGTGTTCGCGGCGCGCTGGAGGTCGGAGGCGACGATCGCGTCGGGCTTGAGGCCCGCGAGCAGTCGGGCGGCGCGGCGGGCCTGGGAGACGCCGGCCTCGGTGAGGGCGACGTCCGTGGTGCCCTGGAAGCGGCGCTCCACGTTCCACGAGGTCTGGCCGTGCCGCCACAGGATGACGCGGCGGCCCCGGCCGGGCTTGGCGGCCTCGCTGAAGGCGCTCACCGCCACTCACCGCCCAGCTCGGCGGCCTCCTCGGCGGCCTGGAGCTTGGCGTGCTCCGCGGCCTTGCCGCGGGTGGCCTTGGCGTCGTCGGGCAGTTCGAGCTCGGGGCAGTCCTTCCAGAGGCGCTCCAGCGCGTAGAAGACGCGCTCCTCGCTGTGCTGGACGTGCACGACGATGTCGACGTAGTCGAGCAGCACCCAGCGGGCCTCGCGGTCGCCCTCACGGCGCACCGGCTTGGCGCCGAGCTCCTTCAGGAGCCGCTCCTCGATCTCGTCGACGATCGACTTGACCTGGCGGTCGTTGGGGGCGGAGGCCAGCAGGAAGGCGTCCGTGATCGACAGGACGTCGCTGACGTCGTAGGCGATGATGTCGTGCGCGAGCTTGTCGGCGGCCGCCTGGGCGGCGGTGGTGACGAGCTCGAGGGAACGGTCGGTAGCGGTCACTACAAGGCTTTCGGTCGGCGGTCGTTTGGTACCAAGGGTCTCACGGACCGCCGACAGCACCCCACGTGATTACCGGCTCACGTGGGGTGGCCTGCGGTTATTTGGGTCCTGGGGTCATGAGGACGACGGCTTGTAGTCCTGGCCCAGGACCACCGAGACATCCGCGTTCGCGGACACGTCGCCCTTGGTGACGGCGGTGGCGGACAGGCCGAGGGTCTTGGCGACCTCGGTGGCGTTGTCCTTGTCGGCGGCGTCGGTGTAGACGACCTGGGACGTGGCCGCGGTGGACGCCGAACCGCCCTCCAGGAAGGTGAAGCCGCCGTTCAGCAGCACCACGCGGGCCTTGTCGGTGTTGCCCTTGACGCCGCTGGCGTTGCGGACGGACACGCGGACGGCGGCGTCCTTGTCGGGGCTCTTGGCGGTGCCGCCGAGGACGTTCTTGACGACACCGGCGCTCGCCTGGGCGCTCAGTGTGCCGTCGGTCTGGACGGGCAGCAGGGCCGTCTTGTAGTCGCCGCCCTTGGCGAGGTCGGCGAGCTTGGCGAGGAAAGCGCCGAGGTCCTTGTCGGTCAGCGGCGGTTCGATGATCATCCCGAGCGTCTGCACGGTGGTGGTAGCGCCCTGTGTGTCCGAGGTCAGCTTGCGCAGCGTGGCCTGCATGACCTGCCCGAACCGCTCCAGCTGGGCGTTCTGGGCCTCGCCGGAGGCGCTGTAGGTGGCGTAGGCGACGGCCATCTTGCCGCTGAGGGTCTGGTCCTTGCCCTTGCGCACGAGGGGCGCGGCGCCCTTGGACTTGGCGTCCGGGTCGGGCACGTCGGTGTCGGTGTCGACCTCGATGTTGCCGACCAGGTCGACGAGGTTCTGCAGGTACGGGGTGTCCAGCCGCCAGGTGCCCTGGATCTCGGTGCCGAGGACGGTGTCGATCGCGTCGCGCGTCCCGGAGGAGCCGTCGTCGTCGACCGACTTGGCGAGCGTGGTCGTGCTGCCGTCGTCGCCGGTCAGGGCGAGGGAGTTGGGCAGCAGGACGGTCGTGCCCTGCTTGGTGGTGGTGTTGTCGACGAGCAGCGCCGTGGAGGTGCCGCCCTTCTTGGTGTTGTGCAGATGGACGACGATCACGTCCCGCTTCTGGGCCCCCACGGCGGTCGGGGTGCCCTCCTTGCTGTCGGGCGACGACAGGCCGGGCAGCTTCCCCGCGTACCAGAGGTAGCCGACGCCGCCGGTCGCGGCGACCGCCAGGACGACCACGAGAGCGATCACACGCGCGCGTGCCCGTCGCCGGGCCTCTTCGCGGCGCTCGGTGCGGTTCTCGGTGAACTTCAGCCAGTCGATGACGTCCTCGGAGTCCGAGTCGGGCTCCTCGACGAAGGCGAACTGCTCGGTGCGGTAATCGCGTTCCCCCCGGTCCTGGGGGTCCTGGACCACGGGATCCTCGACCGGCCCGGCCTGGTGCGGGATGTAGGCCGTCTGCTCGACGACGCGGTGCTGCTGACCGCTGGTGGCGGTACGGCCGTAGGGGTCGTACGGCGCCGAGTGCCCGCCGGCCTGCTGCTGGTGGTGCGTGCCGGTGCCGTACGGGTCGTAGGCGGGCGTGGGCGGCTGCTGACCGGTGTCGCCGCTGTCGTAGGGGTCGTGCGGCGGGACCGGCTGCTGTCGGCCGGTCGCGTACGGGTCGTAGCCGTAGCCCTGCTGCGCGTACGGGTCGTACGACTGCTGGGGCGGCTGCTGCCGGGGCGGGACCTGTCGGTACACCGGCCGCCCGTACTCGTCATAGCCGACGAGTTCGTACTGGTCATCCCCGTACCCCGCGTCGTATCGGTCGTTCACCGGTTGCCCCTCTCGGCTCACTGCCTCACTCGCCGCGGTACAGCTCGCGCTTGTCGATGTAGCGCACGACTCCGTCCGGCACCAGATACCAGATGGGCTCGCCCTTTGCGACTCTCGCGCGGCAATCGGTGGACGAGATGGCCAGCGCGGGAACCTCGACCAGCGACACGCCGCCCTCCGGCAGCCCGGAGTCGTCGAGGTGGTGGCCGGGCCGGGTGACGCCGATGAAGTGCGCGAGGGAGAACAGCTCCTCCGAGTCCCGCCAGGTCAGGATCTGGCCGAGGGCGTCGGCGCCGGTGATGAAGAAGAGATCGGTGTCCGGGTTGAGCGCGCGCAGGTCGCGCAGGGTGTCCACGGTGTACGTCGGGCCGCCGCGGTCGATGTCGATGCGGCTGACGGAGAACTGCGGGTTCTCGGCGGTGGCGATGACCGTCATCAGATAGCGGTCCTCGGCCGGGGAGACGTGCCGGTGGCTCTTCTGCCACGGCTGGCCGGTCGGCACGAACACGACCTCGTCGAGGTGGAACTGCGCGGCGACCTCGCTGGCCGCGACGAGGTGGCCGTGGTGGATCGGGTCAAACGTTCCACCCATGACGCCGAGGCGGCGCTTGCCGCGGTTCGACGGGCCGCTTCCGGGGCCGGTAGGCATGTCCTGCTCTCCCATGCGTGCAGACCCTACCGGCCCCGCCTGAGGGGCTCTGGCCGACGACTGCCCGGGCGGACCGGGAGGGGCCGGGTCGGGACTCAGCGGTCGCGGTTGAAGAGGGTGGTGATCCACAGCAGGAGCATCAGGATGACGAAGGCGCCACCCCCGGTGAGCAGCGGGCTGATGCTCTCGTGGTTGCCACCGTGCTCCTCGCCCTCGGCGGCGAGGGTGACCAACTGGGCAGCTGCGCTGTGGAAGCTCATCTTCGGCGTGACCTATCGGGTGTGGGCGGGATAAAGATGTCGGCTCATCGTAAGCGGGCGCCATGACGGCGATCACGCCGACTCCACCGTTGGGGCGCCTCCGACGGGCCACGGGGAACCTTCCCGGGGGCTCACTCGTCCTTCCGCCTGTAGCCCCGCAACAGGAACCACGCGGTCAGCACACAGCCCACGACCATCACGATCAGTACGACCCGGAGCAGATTCCCCGCCCCCTGCTGCTCGGCTGCGCTCGCGGCCTGGGTGAGCCAGGCGGCGGCGGGGTTGTGCTCCATGGCGCGGAACTCCTTCGCTGTAGTGCCCGTCCACGGTAACTCCGCCTAGGCTGGGCTCTGCTTCGGGGGCGCAAAGGGCTGAACAAGGCTCCGCAAAGGGCCGCACAGAGCCATCCACACGCACATGGGGGAAGACATGTCCGAAGGCCACGAGCACAACGGGCACGAGAACGTACCGAGCAGGCAGCGCAGGCGTTTCCCGGAGATCTCCTCGCGTGCGTACGAGCACCCGGCGGACCGCTCGGCCCTGGTCGCCCTGCGCAAGCTGAGCGGCTTCGACACGGTCTTCAAGGCGCTGAGCGGCCTGCTGCCGGAGCGCAGTCTGCGGCTGCTGTTCCTGTCCGACTCGGTGCGGGTGTCGGACCAGCAGTTCGCGCACCTCAACGACATGCTGCGGGACGCCTGCTACATCCTGGACCTGGAGAAGGTCCCGCCGATGTACGTCAACCAGGACCCGGTGCCGAACGCGATGTGCATCGGCCTGGACGAGCCGATCATCGTGGTCACGACGGGTCTGCTGGAGCTGCTCGACGAGGAGGAGATGCGGGCGGTGGTCGGCCACGAGGTGGGCCACGCCCTCTCCGGCCACTCGGTCTACCGCACGATCCTCCTCTTCCTCACCAGCCTGGCCGTCCGGGTCGCCTGGATCCCTCTTGGCAACATCGCGATCATGGCGATCGTGACCGCGCTGCGGGAGTGGTTCCGCAAGTCGGAGCTGTCCGCCGACCGGGCCGGCCTTCTCGTCGGCCAGGACCTCACGGCCTCGATGCGCGGCCTGATGAAGCTCGCCGGCGGCCACCATCTGCACGAGATGAACGTGGACGCGTTCCTGAAGCAGGCCGACGAGTACGAGGCGGGCGGCGACCTGCGCGACTCCGTCCTGAAGATCCTCAACGTCCTGCCCCGGTCCCACCCCTTCACCACGGTCCGCGCGGCCGAGCTGAAGAAGTGGGCCGAGTCCCGCGACTACCAGCGGATCATGGACGGCCACTACCCGCGCCGCTCCGAGGACAAGGACACCTCGGTGACGGACTCCTTCCGCGAATCGGCGTCCCACTACGCCACCCACGTGAAGTCCTCCAAGGACCCCTTGATGAAGCTGGTCACGGACATCGCCGGCGGCGCCGGGGACCTCGGCGGCCGGGTCCGACGGGGCTTCGGCGGCTTCACGAGCGCCCCGCCGAAGGACGAGCCGAGGCGGGACGCCACGGACGACACGGACAGCCAGGGCTCCGGTCACTGAGGGTTTCCAGCCCGCCCCGGGCCGCAGGCCCCCGGGGCGGGACCCTCCCGGCTCACACCTTCGGCTGGGACCCCGCCGCCAGCGACCCGCACAGCGCCGTCGCCCCGCCCGTGGCGTACGGGTCGGTCCCGGCCGGCCCGCCCTCCTTCGCCGTCTGCCCCGCCAGCAGCGGATGCAGCCGGTTCGTGGAGTCCTCGGCGCAGGACAGCGGCCCCGCCTGGACGTAGGAGACGACCAGCTGGGCCTGGTTCAGCCGCAGGTCCTCGCGGTCGAAGCGGAAGTGCAGCTCCCGGCGCACGGTGAAGAGCGACGCCTCAGCCGTCCGCTCACCGGCACCGGCCTTCTCCCCGGACGCCACCGCCCGCAGCGCGTACACAAACGTGTGATCGGCCGTGACCTCGAGGGTCGACGAGTCGGTCTCCGCGGCCTGCAGCGTGCCCTGCACCCGGATCTTGCGGTCGGCCAGCTCGGCCTGAGCCGGATCGAACCGAACCAGCCATCCGGTCGGCGCGTGCCGCCCGTCCGCGGCCGGGTGGCTGAAGCTCTGGTCGAACTGGTCCAGTTGGTCGGGATCGAGCAGCACCCGCACCGGACGGACCTGGTCCCCGGTGAGCACCTCGGGATACAGCGCGGACCGCACGATGTAGTCCTTCGCGATACTCAGCGCGTTCGTCACCTGACCGTCCGAGAAGTGCGCGGTGCGCCGCGCGGCCGGCAACGGAATGCCTTCCGCGCCGATGCGGAACTGCGCGGCGGGACTGTGCGCGTACAGGTAGTCGGTGTCGCTCGCGCCGGGCACCTTGCCCTGCGGGGCGAGCGGGATGACGGTCATCCGCAGGGGCTCGGCGAGCGGTCCGGAGCCGGCGGGGGTCTGATAGGGGTGCCGTACACCCATATAGATCGCCGTACCAAAGGCCACGGCGATCAACAGGACCAGGATCAGCGCCTGCCGGGACAGGCCCCGGCGCAGGGGTGGACGGCGGCGTACGGCGGGTGCGTGGTCGGCGATGCGCTCCTGCGCGGAGAACTCCTGGAGGTGGGCAGCACGGACGAACGACTCGTCGAAGACGACGGATCGGTATTCGTCCTCGCCACCTCCGGGGCCGCCCTCGGGTGTCCCCTCGGGTGGGTTTCCAGGCCCTCCCATATCTTCAGGGTAGGTCGCGGGGAGCTCCGGTAAACGCCCTGCTGCACGACAAGTTCTGACAGGTTCTCACCAGGATGCTCCGGGAGCTCTCAGCAGTGCTCAGGCCCTCGGTCAGGCCCTTTCAGGGCGTGCGCGGGATGGCCGAAATGGCCGGCTGGGAGTGGTCGGCGGAGGCGGAGGGAGCCGCCCCGCTCCCCTGTTCGAGCCCGGTGGACGCGGGCGGTGTGATCTGGTCCCGGCCGTTGGAGGAGGCGCCGCGGTAGACCGCCGCGAAGGCCAGCGCGACCATGCCGATGCCCATCACGAGGGCGAGCACCCAGGCGACGGGACGGTGCCAGCGGATCTGTTTGCCGTACGCCCCGGGGGCGCCGTAACGGCCCTCGAGTATGTCCGGGTCGTCCAGATCGTCGAGCTCGGGATCATGGCCGAAACGGGTGTGGCCCTCGGGGCCGTACCCGTCGTCGAACCGCTCGCCCCGGCCGGGTGCCCGGCGCGCTTCCGCCTCGGAGGCCTCCGCTCTCGCCTGGGCGGCGGCCAGGAGGCGCTCGACGGCGGTCGGCTCGTGCACCACGGCTGCCCGTACGAAGGCCTCGTCGAAGACCACGGAGGCGAACTCTTCGTCCGACACCCCGCGGTCGTGGTCGTCGTCGGGCTCCCAGCCGTCAGGGAACGGCGTGCCCCCCACGTCCTCCGGCACGGATCCAGAGTAGTCCTGGGGGGTCAATTTGGGCAGACGGTATGGAAATTCATCCGCCTTGTGAGACACCTCTGGTGCGGCACGGACGCAGACCGGGGCGCGTGTCGGGCGCATATGCCCTGGCCGCGCGCCCTGCGCCGTCGAGCCCTACGGCGCGCCCCCGCACGGCAAGGACGCGCCTCTCGACGAAGGAACCTCGCCAGGTCAGCGCCGTACGTGCCCGTCCCCGGTGACGATGTACTTCGTGCTCGTCAGCTCCGGGAGCCCCATCGGGCCACGGGCGTGCAGCTTCTGCGTGGAGATGCCGATCTCCGCGCCGAAGCCGAACTGGCCGCCGTCCGTGAAGCGGGTGGCGGCGTTCACCGCGACCGTCGTGGAGTCGACCAGCTGGGTGAACCGGCGGGCGGCCTGCTGGGAGGTGGTGACGATGGCCTCGGTGTGGCCTGAGGTCCACAGGCGGATGTGCTCGACGGCCTTGTCCAGCGAGTCCACCACCGCGGCGGCGATGTCGTACGACAGGTACTCGGTCTCCCAGTCCTCCGCCGTGGCCTCGACGACGGTCGCCTTGGAGTCCTTGGCGTACGCCAGCACCCTTTCGTCGGCGTGCACGGTCACCCCGGCCTCCGCGAGGGCTTCCAGGGCGCGCGGCAGGAACTCGGGGGCGATGTCCTGGTGGACCAGGAGGGTCTCGGCGGCGTTGCAGACGCTGACGCGCTGGGCCTTGGAGTTGATCAGGATGTCGATGGCCATGTCGAGGTCGGCGTGGGCGTCGACGTAGACGTGGCAGTTGCCGGTGCCGGTCTCGATGACGGGAACGATCGACTCCGACACGACGGTCTGGATCAGCGAGGCGCCGCCGCGCGGGATGAGGACGTCGACGAGGCCGCGGGCGCGCATCAGCTCGCGCACGCTCTCCCGGCTCTCCCCGGGCACCAGCTGCACGGCGTCGGCGGGGAGCCCGGCCCCGCCCACGGCGTCCCGGATCACCCGGACGAGTGCGGTGTTCGACTCGTACGCCGAGGCCGAGCCGCGCAGCAGCACGGCGTTGCCGGACTTCAGGCAGAGGGCGGCGGCGTCGACGGTGACGTTCGGGCGGGCCTCGTAGATGATCCCGACGACGCCGAGCGGGACGCGGACCTGGCGCAGGTCGATGCCGTTGGGGAGGGTGGACCCGCGGACGACCTCACCGACCGGGTCGGGCAGCGCGACGACGTCCCGCACATCGGCGGCGATGGCCCGCACGCGCTCCGGGGTGAGCGTCAGCCGGTCGATGATCGCCTCGCTGGTGCCGGCCTCGCGGGCCTTGGCGATGTCCTTGGCGTTGGCCTCGACGATTTCGCTCGTACGGACCTCCAGGGCGTCCGCGATGGCGAGCAGCGCGTCGTCCTTCTCGGCCCGCGGGAGGGGGGCGAGGTCGGCGGCGGCGGCCTTGGCGCGGTAGGCGGCCTGGGTGACCGGGGACATGGAGTCGTACGGCGAAAGCGTGGTCATGAAAGAAGGGTAGTGCGACCGGGGCCGACGTTCTGTCGCTGTCCCATCTCCCGAGACGGAACCGATACGCGCCTCTCGCCCTCTTTTGCCCCCGCGCGCCGGGGCCATCGCTCGTCTAGAAGGGATGGACGCCCACGGGGGTCGCCGGGAGTGGCCCGTAGCCTTCCGCGATTCGCTGGTGGTAGGTCTCGCGGTCGATGACTTCCAGGCCGACGATCTCCCAGGGCGGCAGCCCCGCGCTCTGCCGGTGCTCGCCCCACAGGCGCAGCGCGACGGCGGCCGCGTCGTGCAGGTCGCGGGCCTCTTCCCAGTAGCGGATCTCGGCGTGGTCGGTGGCGTACCTGCTGGTCAGCAGAAAGGGGTGGTCGTGGGCGAGCTGTTCGAGGGCGCGCCGCACCTCCTTCAGCGGGGCCTCCCGGCCGGAGACGCTGAGGGTGACGTGCCACAGGCGGGGCAGGTCCTCGGGCTCCTCGTACCGGTCGCCGGCCGCGACGCTCGTCAAGGCGCGCTCCTCGCCGGCCGCACGGGACGAGGCCCCACCGGCACCGCGGGACGCCGTCCCAGGGCGCACTCGTCTCACAACGGCCTCCTTTTTTGCGCAGTGACCGACACGGTGGTCGTGCGGAATGTCCCTGAGACAAAGTTGAGCAGGCCGCAAGGGCTCGCGGGGCGGTTTTGCGGAACGTCCACCTCAGGGCGACTCCTATTGCAGGGCGTTCACCCCGTTTTCGGCCGGGGGCCCGGGGGTGGCCCCCGGGGCAACGCAGCGCGGAACGTCCACCTCAGGGCGACTCCCACCGCAAGGCGTTCACCCCGTTTTCGGCCGGGGGTCCGGGGGCGGGCCCCCGGGGCAACGCAGCGCGGAACGTCCACGGGCCCGCGGGACCCCGGGTCCGCGCCGTCGCTCAGGGGTGCAGGATCACCAGGTCGTCCCGGTGGACGACCTCACGCTCGTACTCCGCCCCCAGCTCCCGCGCCAGTTCCCGCGTCGACCGGCCGAGCAGTTGCGGGATCTCCTTGGCGTCGAAGTTGACGAGCCCGCGCGCGACCGCGTGTCCCGTGCTGTCCCGCAGCTCGACCGGGTCGCCCGCGCTGAACTCGCCCTCCACGGCAGCGATTCCGGCCGGCAGCAGCGACTTGCGGCGTTCGACGACCGCCCGTACCGCGCCGTCGTCCAGCGTCAGCGAGCCCTGGGGGGTGGACGCGTGCTGGAGCCACAGCAGGCGGTCGGCGGAGCGCTTGCCCGTGGCGTGGAAGTAGGTGCCGGTGTCGCCGCCGTGCAGCGCCTCGGCGGCGTGGACGGCGCTGGTCAGGACCACCGGGATGCCGGCGGCGGCCGCGATCCGGGCCGCCTCGACCTTGGTGACCATGCCGCCGGTGCCGACGCCGGCCTTGCCCGCGCTGCCGATCTCGACGTGCGCGAGGTCCTGCGGCCCCCGCACCTCCGCTATCCGCGAAGTGCCGGGCTTGCTGGGGTCGCCGTCGTACACGCCGTCCACGTCGGACAGCAGCACCAGCAGGTCCGCCCGTACGAGATGGGCGACCAGCGCGGCGAGGCGGTCGTTGTCGCCGAAGCGGATCTCGTCCGTGGCAACGGTGTCGTTCTCGTTGACGATCGGGAACGCGCCCATCGCGAGGAGCTTGTCGAGGGTGCGGGAGGCGTTGCGATGGTGGGCCCGGCGGCTCATGTCGTCGCTGGTCAGCAGCACCTGCCCGACGCGGACGCCGTAACGGGCGAAGGATGCGGTGTAGCGGGCGACGAGCAGGCCCTGGCCGACGCTGGCGGCGGCCTGCTGGCGGGCCAGGTCCTTGGGGCGCCGACGCAGGCCCAGTGGGGCGAGTCCGGCCGCGATGGCGCCGGACGAGACGAGGACGATCTCCCGCTCCCCGCCGCTGCGGCTCTTGGTGAGGACGTCGACGAGCGCGTCGACCCGGTCGGCGTCCAGGCCCCCGGACGCGGTGGTCAGCGACGAGGACCCCACCTTGACGACGATCCTGCGGGCCTCGCGCACACCCTGCCTTGCCCCTGCCACCTGTGCTCTTTCCCCTCACGTGGGTCCGGTTCCCTGTCCGGCAATCTACGCGAAGTGGATCGTGCGGCGCGCGGGGATTCCAGCCTCCGGACAGGCACCCTGTAGCAGTTTGCTCACGCTTTGCGTACGGCAAAAAGGTTGTATCGGCTCCATCTGGAAAATGAAGATTCCCCCAACATAATTTGAAGGCTGTGAAACGCCTGCTCCTCCGCTCCGGCAAGAGTCCCTACGACGTCGTCTCCGTCGAGGAGGCCCTCCACCGGGACGTCATCGCCACCAATTCCGGCAACCTGATCTTCAGCGACGCCACCCACAAGATCCTCGAAACGCCGCGCACCGAGGTCGTCTCGAACGGCATCCGCACGGACGTCTCGGCGGCCGGCCGGATCAACGAGGAGTACGACGCCTTCGTCGTCCCGCTCGCCAACGCGTTCCGGCCTTCGTTCGAGCCGCAGTTGAAGCGGCTGACGAGGCTGATCGGCAAGCTGAGGATCCCCGTGATCGTGGTGGGAGTCGGCGCGCAGGCCGGGCTCGGCTACAACGCGGCACGGCTGAAGGGCATCGAGTCCTCCGTGCGCGAGTTCGTCTCGGCCGTACTCGACCGCAGCGCCTCGATCGGGGTCCGGGGCGAGTTCACCGAGAAGTACCTCAAGGACCTGGGCTTCAAGGACGTCGAGGTCATCGGCTGCCCGTCGCTGTTCATGTACGGCAAGGAACTCACCGTCACCAAGCGGGAACCCGCCCTCGGCGCCGGCTCCCGGGTCGCGGTCAACGGCTCGCACAGCGCGGTGAAGTCGCAGGGGCTGGACCGGGTCATCACCCGCGCCCACGCCCGCTACCCGTACCTGCGCTTCATCGGCCAGAACCTCAGCGACGCACGGCAGTTGCACTGGCGGGACCTGTCCGACCCGAACGGCCTGGTGACGGCGATGCCGACGCACCCGGAGCACCCGATGTACCGGGAGGACAAGGTCCGCGTCTACATCGACCCGGTCACCTGGATCGACGACCTGCGTACGTTCGACTTCTCCTTCGGCTCCCGCATCCACGGCAACATCGCCGCGCTGCTCGCGGGCACACCGGCGACCGTGCTGTGCGGCGACTCGCGCACGCTGGAACTGTGCCGCTACTTCGGCATCCCGCACCGCCGGATCGACAAGCTGCCCGAGGACCTGGACCCGGCGTCGCTGTACGAGGAGGCCGACTTCGGCGCCCTGATGGGCGGCCACCAGGAGCGGTTCGAGCGGTTCACGGCGTTCCTGGACAGGAACGGCCTGGAGAACACGTTCACGCACGGCGACGGTGGTGCCGCCTTCGAGAAGCGCATGCGGTCGCTTGCCTTCCCGGCGGGCGTCCGCCCCTGGAACGACGCCGACCTCACCTCGCTCACCACCAGGTTCGGCTGGCTGCAGAGCCGTATCACCGAACTCGCCACGGACAACGACCGGTTGAGGCGCGAGGTGGCCCGCACCGCCAAGCCGGGCACGGCTCTGCCCGCGGCGTCCGTCTACCGCCGGGCCCGCCGTGTGGTGGGCGGCCCGATCCGCCGGGCGCTGCAGTCGGGACGGTAGGGGCAGGGTTCCGGCAGCCTCGGTCACTCCAAACCGTGCGGACACTCGCGTGTCGTCCGGAGGTCGGTGCGCGTTAACCCGGGCGCACCACGTCCCGCCGCGACCTTGGAGTGACCGCAGTTGCCCACACCCCTGTCCCGCCTCCCGGTGAGAGCGCTCGTCACGGCTCTCCTGGCCGCCGCCTTCGGTGCCCAGGCCGTGGCGGCGCTGCACCCGCACGTCCCGGTGCTGCTCGCCGCGACCGTCACGTCCCTGGCCGTCGAGGGTGTGCTGCTGCGCTGGCAGCGCGGCATGCTGTCGGTGTTCGCCAAGTCGCACGCGGACATCACCGCGCGGCATGTGCTGCGGGACCTGCTGCTGGTCGTGGGCCTGCTGCGGCTCGGCGAGCAGGACCGGGAGACGGTGTACGCCCCGCTCGTCGCGGGCCTCCTCGCCTTCTACGTCCTGCACTGCGCGATCCAGGCGGTCTCGGTGCTGGTCCGCCGTACCCGCACCCTGCCGGTGGTCACCCGCAACATCGACGCCTCCGGGCTGCGCCTGTCCCCCGCCCCGCCCCTCCTGCTGCGCCGCCCCGGCCCCCGTCTGCTGGTCTTCGGCCTCCCGGCCACGGCGGGCCTGCTGACCACGGCGGCCCTCGACGACCCCCGCTGCGCGGCCCTCGGCATCGCCCTGTCCCTCGGGCTCGCCCTGCTGGGCCTGCACGACCTTCTGGTACGGCTGCTGCCGAGCCGTCGCCCGGCCGGCGAGCGGGAGACGCTGGAGTGGCTGGACGCCTGGCTGGCCGAGTACCGGCCGACGGTCGGCCTGTACTTCTCCGGCGGCGCTTCCTCGGCGTACCAGGCGAACATGTGGCTGGAGCCGCTCGCGCAGCTGGACGGCCGTCCGCTGATCGTGCTGCGGGAGCGGTTCATGGTGCAGAAGATCGCGCCGACCGATGTGCCGATCCTCTGTCTCCCGAAGGTCTCCACCCTGATGCACCTGGAGCAGTCCACGCTCCGGATGCTCATCCACCCCTCCAACTCCGGCAAGACCTCGCAGGTCCTGCGCATCCCCACGCTCAAGCACACCTTCGTCAACCACGGGGAGAGCGACAAGCTGTCGTCCTGCAACCCGTACGCGAAGGCCTATGACGAGGTGTGGGTGGCGGGGCCCGCGGCGCGCGAGCGGTACGCGTACGCCGAGGTCGGCGTCGAGGACAAGGACGTCGTGGAGATCGGCCGCCCGCAGCTGGACGCCGTACAGCCGTACGCGGGCCCGCCCGCCGGTACATACACCACCGTCCTGTACGCGCCGACCTGGGAGGGCTGGGACGGCAACCCCGGCAACACCTCGGTGATCGAGGCCGGCGAGAACCTCGTGCGGGCGCTGCTCGCCGACCCCGGCGTACGGCTGCTGTACAAGCCGCATCCGCTGACGGGGTCGGTGGATCCGCGCGCCGGGGCGGCCGATCTGCGGATCCGCGAGCTGATCCGGGCGGCGAACCGGGAGCGGACGGGTGAGCGGCCCCGGGACACCGGTGAACTCACCCTTCGTACGCAGGAGTTGGACCGCCTCACCACGACGGTCGTGCGGGCGAGCGCCGATCAGGTCGAGCGGATGATGGTCCAGTCGGCGCCGGAACCGGGGCGGGCGGAGGCGGTGGCGCGGGCCACGGCCGCCTGGGAGGAGGCGTACTGGGCCTCGTTGCCGGAGTGGGAGCACCAGGTCGTGACGGCCGCGCGGCCCACGCTGTACGCCTGCTTCAACCGGGCCGATCTGCTCATCAGTGATGTGTCGAGCGTGATCAGCGACTTCCTGGCGAGCGGGAAGCCGTACGCCGTGGCGAACACCAGCGGGCTCGCGGAGGACGTGTTCCGCAAGGCCTTCCCGACCGTGCGCGCGGCGACCGTGCTGACGCCGGACGCGGCCGGAATGCCGGAGCTGCTGGACGCGGTCCGGCAGCCGGAGAAGGACCAACTCGCCGAGGCGCGCGAGGAGTTGAAGCAGCACCTGCTGGGGCCGGCCGAACCCACCTCACAGGCGCGCTTCAACGAGGCCGTACAGGCGCTGTGTTCGGCCGCGCAGGAGCACCGGGCGCGGATGGAGGAGCGGCTGGCGGCGGAGATCCCGGCCGAGATCCCGGATCAGCGGCGGTCCTTCACGCGGGAGCAGCCCGCCCACCCGGCGTAGCCTCGCGCGACGACGTCAGCATCCGCCGCGCCTTGCGCACCGCCCGGCGCAGGAACGAGTCCGCGCCGGGCGGCCGGTAGCCGGGGAAGGCGCGGGCCTCGCGCGGTTCGGCGAGGTACACGGAGTCGGGGATGCCGGCCGGCGCGTCCCGGAAGTGCGGGTAGGCGAGGTAGACACGGCGGCCCTTCTTCTCCAGGAGGGCCGCCGGCTGCTTCTTGGCCTTGATGAACTCCACGACGGGCAGCAGGAGTTCGGGGCGCTGCTCGGCGACCAGGTGCAGTCGCAGGCGCTCCTCGACCTTGAGGCGGCGGGCGATGCCCGGCGTCCAGTACGCGTCCATGAGGGGCTTCGCCAGTTCGAGCTTGTGCCGCCTGACCTTCTCGCTGTCCTTGGCGTACTTGGGTCCGAACTGCGGCAGCAGGGTGATGAGGAAGGGGCGGACCATGAGCAGGTCGCGTCGCTCACCGGCGGGTATGTGTTCGGCTATCAGGTTCATCAGGGCGCGCGCGGAGTCGAAGCGCAGGGTGTAACCGCCGCTCTTCGTCACGTGCTTGCCGTCGTCGCGGCCCACCAGGTAGTAGCAGGTGTAGTCGGCGACCACGGAGACGCCGTCGGCCCGCAGGTAGGCCTCCATCGTGAACAGCGCGTCCTCGCCGGTCCACAGGGACTCGTCGAAGCGCATGTGGTGCCGGGTCAGCAGTTCGCGGCGGAACAGCTTCTGCGCGCTCAGCGTGAACTTGATGTTCGAGGAGAAGACGTCGGTCCGGTCGAGCGTCTTGCCCCACATCGACTTCGGCGCGGTGCGGTTGACACCCTCGACCCGGCCGAGGACCACGTCCGTGCCGTTCTTGTCGCCCATCGCGACCATGCGCTCCAGGGCCTCGGGGCCCAGCCGGTCGTCGGCGTCCAGGAAGAAGACGTAGCGCCCGGCCGCCTTCCCCAGACCGACGTTGCGCGGGCCGCTGGGGCCACCGGAGTTGTCCTGCCGGATCACGGTCACCGGCATGGGCGCGCGGGCCGCGAACTCCTCCAGGCACTCTCCCGTGCCGTCCGTCGAGCCGTCGTCCACCGCGATGACCTCGATGCGCCCCGGATCGATGGTCTGTGCCTCGACTGACGCCAGGCACTCGACCAGGTACGGCATCGCTTCGTACGCCCCGATGATCACAGTCACATCAGGCTGCGTGGTCACGTTTCCCCCTTGTCGACGGGATATTTCCCCCGTATCGCCTCATTCGCTACTTGATAGACGGCTGGGCATTGCAAGCGGTTGCCTCACGCCCCCGCTTTGGTGAGCCGGATCACATAGCGAACTGACATGGGCTCACGGTATTCGGGCAACGTAAGAGGCCCACTAGACGCGGCCCACCAGAAACGGCGCGGCCCCCGAGGAGTGCTCCTCGGGGGCCGCGCCGTCGATGGTGGTGCGGGTCAGGCCGTCACATCGTCCCCGGCCGTCGACACCCGCTGCGCGGGTACGGCCGCCGGCGCGGCCTCGGCGGCTCCGGCCGCCGCCCGTGACTCCTGGCCGACGTTGCGCGTCTCGGCCTTGATCGCGAGGTCCGCCACGGCGGTGTTGAACTGCTGGATGGAGGTCGGCTCGTCCGGGCCGAGCAGGTACCGCTTGAGGTCCTTCCGGTCCTCGGCCAGCGGGTCCGACGCCGGGTCGCCTACGGCATCCAGCAGGCCGCCCAGCTCGGCCGCGCTGTTGGACAGGATCGTCGCGGCGCGCACCGCCGTGTTCTGCCGCTTGAACTCCTCCACGCCCAGCTCGGCGGAGTCGGTGACGGCGTACGGCTTGCCGCTGGCGATGAAGTCGGAGACCACGCTGGAGATGTCGGAGACCATCGCGTCGGAGACGTTGAAGCAGTCGTACAGGCGCGGCTCGGCACCCGTGATGACGCGGTGCTCGTGGCTGCCGAAGGAGCGCCAGTACGCGGTGTTCCACTCGGCGCGCAGCCGGGCGATCTCCTCGTGCTTGGCGACGTCCACCAGGCCGTCGCGGGTGGCCTCGGCCTCGTCCCCCTTGCCGTTGCCGCCCTTGCCGTTGCCCTTGCCGGACAGCTCGGCGAGGCGGGCCTCGATGCGGGCGAGCTCGGCCTTGGCGGCGCTCTGCGCGGCGGTGTCGACCTGGAAGCGGGAGTCGGTGGCGCGCTCGGCGCCGGCCTGCTGGACCAGCGCGACGATCCGCTGGTTGGCGGCCTTGGCCTCGGCGCTGACGGTGCCGGTGAAGGGGTGCGGCTTGTACAGGACGCGGACCGGCGGGTCGGCCGTCACCAGCCTCCGCACGATGTTCTCGCCGGCGAGCACGATCGAGGTGTTGCCGGGGTTGCCGTCCCAGCCCTCCCAGGTCGGGGCGTAGAGCACGGTCGGGATACGCCCGTCGGGAACGCCCTGCCAGGTCTGGATCGGCGCCAGCTGCGGGCGGCCGACCTCGACGATGTCGTCGTCGCGGACGCCGACGTCGGCGATGGCGTACCGGTCGCGGCCCGCGCGGCCGGCGGTCCACACCTCGTCGTAGACCTTGCTGTACGGGTTGACGCTGGCGAGCTTGTCGCTGTCGCCGTGGCCGATGAAGACGTGCTTCATGGTGGGGACGCGCAGCAGGTGGATGTTCTTGCCGACGTTCGCGGCGTACAGCGCGACACGCACGTTGGACAGGTCCATGTTCATCAGGTGCACGCCGCCGGGCACGCAGATGACGGGGACCGTGGTGGGCGCCAGGTTGTTCAGGATGACCCGCTCGCGCAGGATGATCAGCGGCTTGGAGTCGAGCTGCTCCATGGTCTCCAGCCACATGTTGACCTGGTAGGCGGAGTCCTTGGAGCCGGAGAAGTACAGCACCGTCTCGGGCCGGTACTCGGCCAGCCAGTCGTCGACGGCGGCCAGGACGATCTCCGCCTTCGGCGGGATCTTCTTACCGCGGACGTACGGCACGAGTGCGACGACGTACGAGGTGCCCAGGCCGAGGGTGAAGCCGATGCCGAGGAAACCGAACCCGGCCGACCCCGTGGCCGCCGAGGCCAGAATGCCGGCGACGGCCGCGAGGTCGATGTGCAGCATCTTCTCCGCGGAGCGGTGCAGCAGCTTGCGCGGCGGGGCGTCCGGGATGCGGATGCGCGAGGCGAGGTCGACGTTGCGGGTGGCGACCGGCATACGGCGGCGGTTGCGGATCAGGGTGACCAGCGCGCCGTGCGGGGCCTGGAGGCCGTAGAACGCTATGAAACAGGCGATCGCGCCGTAGTAGATCAGGTCGTCCGCGAAACCGAGCCGGGCCAGCAGCAGGATCAGCAGCAGTTGTCTGATCAGGAAGCGGATCGACAGGCCGGCCCGGACCTTGCTCAGGCGGTTGACCAGATAGCTGCTCTTGCGGTGCAGATAGTGGTCCGCCAGGTACGTCACGGCGGCCGCGGCCGCGAAGGCGGGAACGCTCGGGACGAGCGCGGCCAGCATGAGCGCCGGGAAGCCCAGGATCATGAGGGCCGCCGCGGCCAGCTCGGCCGGGCTGCCCACCCGGGCGACGCGAATAGCGGTGGATATCACGGAGAACCTGCTCAGTGGGAGGGGCCGGTCTGAGGGGTGAAGGACTCAGGCCCCTGTGAATTCTTCGTGAACGAAGAATCGCAGAGGCCTGAATTCCCTAAGGCTATTAACAGCTGATTATGCCACGCCGTCCTGGCGGTCCAGAACACTGGCCAGCGCCTGCTCGAAGCCGGACGCCTTTCCGGCGGGCGCCGTCGGGTCCTGCTGGCGGACGTCGATGACATGGCCGGTCAGCTCGGACAGCAGCACGTCCAGCGAGGTGCGGGCCACGGCCTCGGAGGAGAGCAGGCTGCCCGCGGGCTCCTGGCCGAAGGCCTTGGTGCGCATCGGGGTCGCGGTGCGCTCCGGGTTGATGCAGTTCACGCGGATGCCGTCGCCGGCCCACTCGTCGGACAGGGCCTGGGTGAGGTTCACCATGGCGGCCTTGGTCGAGGAGTAGAGGCTGTACTCGGCGCGACCGCGCGTGTAGCTGCTGGAGGTGTACAGCAGCAACTGGCCCTTGGTCTCGGACAGGTACTTGTACGAGGACCGCGCGATCTGCACCGGGGCGAGGTAGTTGACCTTCAGCGCCTCCTCGATGGTGGCGTTGTCGGTCTCGGCGAGCTTGCCGATGCGCAGCACACCGGCGGTGTTCACGACGTAGTCGATGCGCCCGGTCTCGGCGTACGCCTTGGACAGCGCGTCGTCGACCTCCTCCGGGTTCTCCACGTGCGTGCCGGTGGTGGAGCGGCCCAGCGCGTACACCTTCGCGCCGTAGGACTCGGCGAGTTCGGCGATGTCCTTGCCGATGCCGTAGGAGCCGCCGAAGACGACGATCGTCTTGCCGGTGAGGAGCTCACGGTAGGCCTCCTCGCTCACCTGCTCCGGCGCGGCGGTGGAGGCGAGCTGGAACAGCTTGTCGGCGATGAAGACGTCGACGGGCTGGGTGACCTTCATGTTGTACTCGTCACCCGCGACGACGTGGATCGGCACGTCCGGCAGGTACTTGAGCACGACGGAGCAGTCGTCCGTGGCCTGGAAGTTGGGGTCGCCCGAGGCGACCTCGTAGGCCCGCTTGATCGTGGACAGCTTGAACGCCTGCGGCGTCTGGCCGCGGCGCAGCCGGGAGCGGTCCGGGATCTCGGTGATGAACTCGCCGTCCTCGCCGTGCGTGCGGGTCACGATGATGGTGTCCGCGGACGGGATGGCGACGTCGACGGCCTGGAAGCGCTCCAGCGCCACGACACAGTCGTCGATGACGCGCTGCGACAGCAGGGGGCGTACGGCGTCGTGGAAGAGGACGTTGAGGTCCTCGCCCTCGGCCAGGCCCTCGCCGAGCGCCTCGATGGCGCGCTCGGTCGTCTCGTTGCGGGTCGAGCCGCCCTCGATGATCTTCTTGACCTTCGTGAACCCGGCCTTGGCGACGATCTTCTCGACGTCCGGCACGTAGCCCGGCGCCATCAGCACGATGATGTCGTCGATGGAGTCGGCCTTCTCGAAGGTGGTCAGCGTGTGCTCGATGACTGCCTTGCCGGCGATCTTCAGCAGCTGCTTGGGGATCGACAGACCCACGCGCTGACCGGTGCCACCGGCCAGGATCACTGCGGTGGTACGGGGCTTGGCTATGTGCTGGGACACAGGTGACCTACCTTGTGGCGACTGGGAACTTGGAAATGGTCCCACTTGGGGTTACCGCAGTGCAAGGTGAGCGTCCCCGGCTGCATATGTGCGCGCAACCTGTCATTCACCTTGTACGCATGGTCATTGTGGAGAGCCTCTGCGGAGGTTCACGGTATTTGCTGTGAGTAACGGCACAGGCTCAGCGAAGCCGTAGCCGCTTGAGGCAACGGTGGCCGAGTACCCGCACGAGTTCCTTCGACGAGGTCTGGTGAACCGTACGCGACTTGGCGGCCGCGGTGTGCCGTACGGGGGCGGCGGCCGCCGCGGCGAGGGCCCCGTAGAGCGCCTGCGCCGCGGCCTCGGGGGCGATGCGCGGCTCGGCGGTGGCCGGGGGCGCGGACTTCTGCGTGGCGGACAACTGCACGGCGGACAAAAGGCGCATATCGCCGAGAATGCGCACCCCCGACCCGCCGATACGCTCCGCGATCTCCGCACCGATCGCGGCGGCGGCCTCGACGGCCCACTGCGGAGTGCTGATCTTCACGTCGCCGGGACCGGGGATGCACGTGTTCTTCATATGCATCACGGCGCCGTTCCGGACGAGCTGTGAATAGAGCTCCTCGGGGAGTTCATTGGCGCGGAATTCCTTATTAAGATTCCGCAGCATTTCGGTCTCGGCGAGGGTGAGCGAGCGATTCGCCGCGTCCGGAACGGGCCGCAGAAGATGCGCGGGCAGCCGGAGCAGCGCCTCGAAGGTGCGCATCAGGCCCTCCCGGTCCCGGTCGTCGACCACGACGACGGTGACCCGCTCCGGGCCGACCACCCGGGCCCAGCGCTCGACGAGCCGGTCGTGCCGGTGCCGGTGCCAGAAGCTGGGGTTGGGCTTGTCGTACGGCGGCTTCTTCAGCATGTGCCGCAGCCAGTCGTCGTAGCCCATGCGCAGGCCGTTCTGCACGTACTGCTGCCACTGCGAGGGCATGATCCGGGCCAGCGGGCGCAGCGTCACCAGGACGTGCACACGCTCGCCGCCGAGTTGCTCGACGATCCGCTCGATGGCCTCGCCGTCGGGGGCGTCGGCGAAGAACTCGCTGCTGATCACCGAGGTGCGCCGGCCGGTGGCTCGCACCTGCTCCAGCAGCCGCTCCCAGTGGCGCTCGGTGGGCGGGGTGTCGCCCATCATGCCGGTGCGGGCGCAGGCGGCCAGGACCGCCTCCATGGGGTGCCGGGTGGTGGCCGGCCACGCGACGCCGTGCCGGGCCATCTCGTCCTTCGCCTCGAACAGGGCACCCTGGATCGAGGTGGTGCCCGTTTTGTGCGGGCCGATGTGCAGCAGGCGGGTCCCCGTGGGCAGCGGGGTGATCACGCCGGCGTTGGCCGGAATTTCATCTCTCGTACAGTCCGTCTCCATGGTCAGAGGACGGTAAGAGAGCTTCCTGAGACTGTGCTGAGAGCGACCTGGGACACGGATGAGTCCCAGGTCTCCCACCAGGTGTTACCGGAGTTACAGCGGTTACGGGAGCTACACGACCTCGACGCCCGGCTCGCCCGCCTCGACCCGCAGCCGCGCCAGCGTGCTCGGCGTGGCCGTCTGCTGACGCACCGTGTCCACGATCCTGACCTGCGCGTCGATGCCGTCGCGGCGGATGTCGAAGAGGTGGTAGCCGCGGTGGGCGTCGAGCAGCTTCCAGTGCGGGTTGTCCGGCAGGCGCGGGTCCCACTCCTTGTGGAAGGCGGCCTGGTCCTGGTCGCCGTTGCTGGAGATGGACGTCCCCACGAACTCGGCGCCCACGACGTCCGAGTCCGGGTCGGCGTAGTCCTCCTTGAGGTCGCTGATCATCGTGAGGTGGCGGTCGCCGGTGAACACGACCGGGTTGCGGACCTGCTTCAACTCCTGCATCAGGGCGTTGCGTTCGACCTGGTAGCCGTCCCAGGCGTCGTAGTACCAGAGCTTGCCCTCGCCGACCTTGAGATCGGTCTCGGCCATCATGATCTGCGAGCCGATCATGTTCCAGCGGGCCGGCGAGTGCCGCAGCCCGTCGATCAGCCACTGCTTCTGCTCGGCGCCGAGCATGGTGAGCGAGGGGTCCTGGGCGCCTTCCTGGCTGGTGGCCTGGTCGCTGCGGTACTGCCGGGTGTCCAGCACGCTGAGCCGGGCCAGGCGGCCGAACTCCAGGCGGCGGTACATCTGGATGTGCGGGCCGTTCGGGATGGCGCTCGCGCGGACCGGCATGTGCTCGTAGAAGGCCTGGTAGCCCGCGGTGAGACGGGCCACGAACGCGTCGTGCGGCTGCTTGTCCGGGTCCTGCGGGATCTCGCCGGCGAAGTCGTTGTCGACCTCGTGGTCGTCGAAGGTGACCACCCAGGGCGCGTTCGCGTGCATCGCCGCGAGGTCCGGGTCGGTGCGGTACTGGGCGTACCGGTTGCGGTACTGGACCAGGCTGTACGGCTCGTCGCTGCCCTCGTGCTTCCGCAGAGCCGTCGCCGACGGCCTGGACTCGTAGATGTAGTCGCCGACGAACAGCACGAAGTCGGGGTCTTGGGCCAGCATGTCGGCGTACGGCGTGAAGTAGCCGTGCTGCCAGTTCTGACAGGAGGCCAGCGCCATGCGCAGCCGGCCGCCGGAGCTGTTCGAGTGGGGCGCGGTGCGGGTGCGGCCGGTGGGCGAGATCTGGCCGCTCGCGCGGAAGCGGTACCAGTACGTCCGTCCCGGGCGCAGCCGTCGTACGTCCACGTGAACGCTGTGTCCCAGCTCGGGCCGGGCCTGGGCGACACCGCGGCGCACCGGTTTTCCGAACTGCTCGTCCTCGGCGAGCTCCCACTCGACGGAGACGACGCGGTCGGGCATGCCACCGCCGTTCAGCGGGTCCGGCGCGAGCCGCGTCCACAGCACGATGCCGTCGGGCAGCGGGTCGCCGGAGGCGACGCCGAGGCTGAACACGCCGTCGGGCAGCGGTGTTTCGGCGGCTCGGGCGACGGTCGGCAGCCACAACTGGGCGGAGGCCGCGGCGCCGAGCACCGCGGCGCCCGCGGTCAGAAAGCGACGTCGGTCGGGCGATACGGATCCGGAAACACCGGTCATCGGCTAACTCCCCTGCCTAGCTGGCCTGTTGGACACTTCGGATGCTCACGCCCGTGGGCGGTCCGGCTGCTGAACTACGAGCTTCGCGTGCATGACAAATAGGGAGACAACAGAAGACCCGTTGCGGCACGAGAACATGCCCTTGCCACAACGGGTCCGACGATCGATCAGGAGTTGAACCCGGAGCCCAGCTTCGCGTTCGCGGCGACCGTGCCGAGGGTGCCGGCGCCGAAGGTGAACGAGCCGGTCGGGGTGATCCCGGCCGACGTGGACTTGAACACCCACACCGACCCGGCGTTCGCGTTCTCCCCCGGTGCGCCGACGACGAGTTCGGCGCGGCCGTCGTGGTTGGCGTCCACGAGGTGGGTGGTGCGGCCGAAGGCGTCGCTGTTCTCCGCCGCGCCCGGCACACCGGTGGTGTCCTGGTTGACCCCCGCGGCGCCGGTGCCGGTCAGACCGCTCGCGCTGCCGCGCAGCACGATCGCCCCGCCGGCGTTGCTCAGCCCGCTGAAGTCCTCGCCGGGCACGCCCGTGGAGACGTCTGCGTACCCGTCGCCGTTGACGTCGGCGACCGAGACGTCGGAACCGAAGCCGTCGGCGCGCTCCGCGGCGCCCGGGACTCCGGCGCTGTCCTGGTTGACGTACATCGCCTTGCTCACGACGGGGCCGTCGGCGCCGCCGGGGACGAAACCGACCCGGCCGCCCTTGGGGAGCGGGGTGTCGAGGTCGCTGTCGTAGCCGTCGACGGAGCGGCCCGCGACGATGTCGTCGTAGCCGTCGCCGTTCACGTCGCCGAGGGCGAGGGACTCGCCCTGCACCCAGAAACCGCGGCTGTCCTCCAGCACGATCTTCTCCGCGAGACCGTCCGGCGTGCCCCGCCAGTACGTGATGCGGCGGTGGTCGTACTCGTCACCGTCGTTCATGGCGCCGACGACGTCGTCGATGCCGTCACCGTTCACGTCGCCGGTGGCCAGGTCCAGGAAGCGGGGGTCGGAGTCGTCGTGGACGATCTGCTCCCCGCCGCTCGCGGAACCGTCCCGTCCGAAGGGGCCCTTGACGATCCGCAGCTTGGTGAGGCCCTCCACGACGACCAGGTCCGTCGCCCCGTCCCCGTTCACATCGCCGACGGTGAGCTGGTCCTTGGCGCTGAGCCGGTCGTAGGTGTTGTGCCCGTACGCCAGCGCCGCCCCGCCCGACAGCCCGTTCGCCCCGCCCCAGACGACCTGCACGAGCCCGGTCTCGGCACCGCCCTCGACGGAGTCCTCGCCGGTGACGCCGACGATCAGGTCCGCGTACCCGTCCCGGTCCAGGTCGGCGGTGCTGACCGCGCTTCCGAACCGGTCGTCGGTCTCGGCGGAGTCGGTGACACCGGCGCTGTTCTGGCTGATGACCTGCTTGGACGCGGAGTTGAGCCCGCTCGCCGAACCGTAGACCACGGCGACGTACCCGGCGCGCGTCTTGCCGTCGACGGTCGCCTCGGGCGCCGCCACGGCGAGGTCGGAGTAGCCGTCGCCGTTGAAGTCGTCGTGGGGCTTCGCCGTGGCCGACGGAGTGTCACCGGCGGCCTGGGCGGCGGGCAGCGCGGCCGCTCCGGTCACCGCCATGACGACGGCGAGTCCCGTGCGCCAGGTTCCCTTGCGCCTGTTCATGCTGCTGTCTCCTGTCGTGTGCGTGGGGGGATGGTCGTACGGAGAGTTGTCGTCGTACAGGGATGTATGCGTCGTCTGCGGATGAATGCGTCGTACGAGAATGTCGTGGCCGTCAGTCCACCAGCGACGCGCCGAACTTGGCCTTGGTCGCGGGCAGGCCCATGGTGGCCGGGCCGAACGAGAAGGAGCCGCCTGCGGTGATGCCGCCGGAGGTGGCCGAAAAGACCCACACCGAACCGTTGTCGGCGTTCTCGGCGGGGTCGCCCACCACCAGGCCGTCCCTCTTGTCGGCATTGGCGTCGACCAATGCGGTCTCCGCCCCGAAGCGGTCCAGCTTCTCGGCGGTGCCGGGCACGCCGCTGGTGTTCTGGCTGAACGCCTTGTATCCGGTGGCGGTCAGGCCGTTCGCGCTACCGCGCAGCACGAGCACGGTGCCCGCGTCGGTGAGGCCGTCGAAGTCCTCGCCGGGCAGCCCGGTCGCCACGTCGAGGTAGCCGTCGCCGTTGGTGTCGCCGATGGAAAGGCCCGAGCCCATCCCGTCCCCGCGCTCGCCGGCGCCCGGCACACCGGCCGTGTCCTGGTTGATCCACACCGGCTTGCGGGTGGTGGAGACGCCGTTCGGACCGCCGTAGACGACGGCCAACGCGCCGCCCTTCGTGGGCAGTTCGACGTCGCTGTCGTAGCTGTCGTTGGAGTGGCCGACGACGATGTCGCCGTACCCGTCCTTGTTCAGGTCACCGATCTCGACGTCCTCGCCGCCGACGATGCGGCCCTGGGCGTCCTTGAGCAGACCCTTGTAGGTGAAGCCGTCGGCGCCGCCCAGGAGCAGCTCGACCCCGCGAGAGTCGGACTCGTCGACGAAGGTGGACCGCACGGCGAGGTCGGCGATGCCGTCGCCGTTCACGTCGCCGGCCGTGATCGCCTGGTAGTTCTGGGGGTCCTCGGGATTGACGCGGAAGTAGTCCTTCTTCGCGGGCCCGCGGTTGCGGTCGAACGGGCCGTGGAACACCGTGCCGTCGTCGCTGTCCGCCCCGTCGGGCTCCCCACTCATCCAGTTGTCGTTGCTCAGGGTCACCAGGTCCGGGTGCTTGTCGCCGTCCACGTCGGCCACCGTGAACTGACCGTTCCAGGGGCGGCCCTGCGGAGCCCAGGTGAGCCTGGTCGTGGTGGCCGAAAGTCCCTTGGGCCCACCCCAGTTGACCTCGACCGCATAGCCGTCCTCGACATCCATCATGTAAGCCTTCATGGACGACACCAGATCGGCGTACCCGTCCCCGTCGAGGTCGGCACTCTCCAAGTACGCGCCGTACAGCCCCTCCCACGCCTCCGGCTCCGGGACGCCCGGGCCCTTCAGCACCTGCTTGCGGGACGTCGACAGACCGCTCGCCGAGCCGTACAGAACGCTCACCGACCCGGCGCCGGCCTGGGTGTTCACGGTGGTGCCCGGCGCGCCGATCGCCAGGTCGGGATACCCGTCCCCGTTGAAGTCGTCGTGCAGCCGCTTGGCGCTCGGCGTGGTGGCCGTGGCCTCGGTGGCGGCGTTGACGGCGGGGACCGCCAGAGCGCCGGCGACGAGCGTGACGCCGGTGGCGAGGACGAGCCGTCTGCGGCGGGAAAGACGCGTGCGGCGGTGAGAACGTGAGGCCATGGGCTTTTCCTGACGTACGTGGTGTGTGGGAGGAGACCGGTGATCGGGCGCGGTACGACCCGAGGTTCCTGCGGTCAGCGGGGGAAATCGGCACCCAGCCGGGCACCGTCGGGGATCGTGCCGAGCGCCTTGGCGCCGAAGGCGAGCGATCCCGTGGTGGTGACCCCGGAGGCGGTGGAGCGGAACGCCCACACCGAGCCGGCGTCGGTGTTCTCGCCGGGGGCGCCCACGACGAGGTCGGCGCGCCCGTCGCCGTCCCCGTCGAGCAGGGTGACGGCCTCGCTGAAGTAGTCACTTCGCTCGGCGGCGCCGGGGACACCCGCCGTGTTCTGGCTGAACACCTTCGAACCGGCGCCGGTCGGGCCGGACACCCCGCCCGGGATCACGGCCACCGTGCCCGCGTCCGCCACTCCGGCGAAGTCCTCGTAGGGGTTGCCGGCCACGATGTCGGCGTAGCCGTCGCCGTTCACATCGCCCACCTTGACGGACGCGCCGAACAGGTCGCCCGCCTCGCTGACGCCCGGTACGCCGGGAGTGTCCTGGTGGATCATGCGCGGATCCCCGGACGGCAGTCCCTGTGCGGTGCCCAGGACGACGCCGACGCGTGAGCCGTACTGGCTCGGGTCGCTCGGCTCCTCGTTGCCGTTGGCCGGGCGGGGCCGGCCGAAGACGAGGTCGTCGCGGCCGTCGCCGTTCACGTCCCCGAGTTCGATGTCCTCGCCTCCCTCGATCTCGCGGCCTTGGCCGTCCCGCAGCACCGTGAGCGGCTCGAAGCCTTCCGGGGTGGCGTGGAGATAGTTGAGGTCGTGTCCCGAACTCTGGTCGCCCGGCTCCCAGTCGGCCGGCATGCTCAGCGAGACGAGATCGGTGAGGCCGTCACCGTCGACGTCCCCGGCCGCCATCTCCAGCAGCGAGTCGTCCCCTTCGTAGACGGAGACGGGCTGGGTCCGGGCGGGCACGCCTTCCCGGGTGAACGGGCCGAAGCGCACGCCCCCCGACAGGGCCAGGTCCATGTGGCCGTCGCCGTCGAAGTCACCAGGGATGCTGAAGTGGGTGGCGAAGGCTCGCCCCGGCTGCAGGAGCGTTCCGCCGGACAGGCCCGCGGCGGAACCCCACAGCACGGTCTGGCTGTTCGTGCGCGCCTCGCCGCCCCACGTCCAGTCCTCGCCCGTCGCGGGTACCACCAGGTCGGTGTAGCCGTCGCCGTCCAGGTCGCCGGTGATGAGATGGGCGCCGAAGCGGTCGTCCACCTCGGGCGTGCCGGGAATCCCCGGAGAGGCCTGCGTGAGGACCTTCTTGCCCGCGAGGTCCGGCCCGTGCGCCGAGCCGTACACGACGGCGACGTAACCGGCCGCCTTCTTCCCGCCGACCGTGGCGTACGGGGAGCCCACGGCGAGGTCCTCGTACCCGTCCCCGTTGAAGTCCTGCCGCACGCCCTCAGCCGAGGCCGACCGCGGCTGCTGCGCCTGTGCCATGGGCAGAGCACCGCAGACGGCGGAAAGCAGGGCGACCGCGACGACGACAGCACGCCGTGGTCTGTGCGAGGCGGGCAAGGGCACGTCCACTCCGGTTGTCGCAAGGGCAGTTGACGGCGGAGAGGCTCAAGATCCTCATCCGCACCGCCCAGTACGACTCACCGGATCGACGGTTGGTTGCCCTGCCGTACGCCCCGACTTTCCCCGCCGTTAACGCACCTTCGCGGCGGACGCTCTAGAACGGCTCGAAGTCGTCGAACTCCTGGTCCGCGTCGTCCCGTTCGGCCTGCTTGTCACGCCTGCGCTGCGCCGCGGGCCTCGGCGCCTCGAACCGATGGTCCTCACCGCGACGACCCAGCATCTCCGCCCCGGCCACCAGCGTCGGCTCCCAGTCGAAGACGACGGCGTTGTCCTCGGGCCCGATGGCGACGCCGTCACCGGAGCGGGCCCCCGCCTTCATCAACTCCACTTCCACGCCGAGGCGGTTGAGCCGGTCGGCGAGGTAGCCGACGGCCTCGTCGTTGTTGAAGTCGGTCTGCCGCACCCAGCGCTCGGGCTTCTCGCCGCGCACCCGGAACAGCGGCTCGCCGTCGGCCTCCTCGCGGGTCACGGTGAAGCCGGCGTCGTCGACGGCCTTCGGCCGGATCACGATCCGCGTCGCCTCTTCCTTCGGCTTCGCGGCCCGCGCCTTCGCGACCAGGTCGGCCAGCGCGAACGACAGCTCCTTCAGCCCGATGTGCGCGACGGCGGACACCTCGAAGACCCGGTAGCCGCGGGCCTCCAGGTCCGGCCGCACCATCTCGGCGAGGTCCTTGCCGTCCGGCACGTCGATCTTGTTCAGCACGACGATCCGCGGCCGGTTGTCCAGCCCGCCGTACTCCCGCAGCTCCGCCTCGATGATGTCCAGGTCGGAGACGGGGTCGCGGTCGGACTCCAGCGTCGCGGTGTCCAGGACGTGCACCAGCACACTGCACCGCTCGACGTGCCGCAGGAACTCCAGGCCCAGGCCCTTGCCCTGACTGGCGCCCGGGATGAGCCCGGGGACGTCGGCGATGGTGTACACGGTCGAACCGGCGGTCACCACACCGAGGTTGGGCACGAGGGTGGTGAAGGGGTAGTCCGCGATCTTCGGCTTGGCGGCGCTCAGCACGGAGATCAGCGAGGACTTGCCGGCGCTCGGATACCCGACCAGCGCCACATCGGCGACCGTCTTCAGCTCCAGGACGATGTCCTGCAGGTCGCCCGGCTCACCGAGCAGCGCGAACCCCGGCGCCTTGCGCCGCGCCGACGCCAGCGCGGCGTTGCCGAGCCCGCCCCGGCCGCCCTGCGCGGCGACGTACGACGTGCCGTGTCCGACCAGGTCGGCGAGCACGTTGCCGGCCTTGTCGAGGACGACGGTGCCGTCCGGGACCGGAAGGACCAGGTCCTGCCCGTCCTTCCCCGACCGGTTGCCGCCCTCGCCGGGCTTGCCGTTGGTGGCCTTGCGGTGCGGGGAGTGGTGGTAGTCGAGCAGCGTGGTGATCGACTGGTCGACGGTGAGGATCACGTCCCCGCCACGCCCGCCGTTCCCGCCGTCGGGCCCGCCGAGCGGCTTGAACTTCTCACGGTGGACGGAGGCACAGCCGTGACCTCCGCTACCCGCGGCGACATGCAGTTCGACGCGGTCCACGAAGGTGGTCATGGTGGGTGCCTCCAGCACTTCGAAAAACGTACGAGTATGTCTCTGCTCTAACACGCGAAAGGCGGACCCGCCTTCCCACCAGGGAAGTGAGGTCCGCCTCGCGAAAGTGTCCGATCAGGCGACCGGAACGATGTTCACGACCTTGCGGCCACGGTGGGTGCCGAACTGCACCGCACCGGCGTTGAGCGCGAACAGCGTGTCGTCGCCGCCACGGCCGACGCCCGCACCGGGGTGGAAGTGGGTGCCGCGCTGACGGACCAGGATCTCGCCCGCGTTGACGACCTGACCGCCGAAACGCTTCACGCCGAGGCGCTGAGCGTTGGAGTCACGACCGTTACGGGTGGACGATGCGCCCTTCTTGTGTGCCATCTCTCCTCAGTCCCTTACTTCGCAGCCGCGGGGATCTCAGTGACCTTGATCGCCGTGTACTGCTGGCGGTGGCCCTGACGACGGCGGTAGCCGGTCTTGTTCTTGTAGCGCAGAATGTCGATCTTCTGGCCCTTGTGGTGGTCCACGACCTCGGCCTGGACCTTGATGCCGGCCAGCACCCACGGGTCACTGGTCACAGCGTCGCCGTCGACAACGAGCAGGGTCGAGAGCTCGACCGTGTCGCCAACCTTGGCAGTGGAAATCTTGTCAACCTCAACGATGTCGCCGACAGCAACCTTGTGCTGGCGACCACCGCTGCGCACGATGGCGTACACGCGGATCTCACTCTCTCGCTCGGGAACGGCACCCCCGCAGTCCAGCCGCCCAGCAGAGCGGGCGGCCTCTCCCGGCCGGAAAGCCCGAGAGGAAGAGGTTTACGGGGATGTGGCGCGTCACCTGTGGACACGCCGACGGTCAAGGTTACGGGGCCGTGGCCAGGGGGGTCAAACCGGGCCGGGCCCCAACGGAGTGCGGCCGGTCACAGGGACCGGCCGCACCACGTATCACTCGTAGCTGAGTGTCACTCGTCGGTGAGCGTCACTCGTCGGTGGCGGCAGAGACCGTGGTCTTCTTCGCCGTCGACTTGGCCGCGGCCGTCTTGGCGGTCTTGGCCGCCGCCTTCTTGGCCGTCGCCTTCTTCGCGACCGTCTTCTTGGCCGCGGTCTTCTTGGTGGCGGCCTTCTTCGCCGTGGCCTTCTTGGCCGTCTTACGGGCCGTCTTCTTGGCCGGAGCCGTCTCCTCGACGCCCTCCTCCGCGGCCGGCGCCTCCGCGGCGGCACCGGGCTCGGCCTCCGCCGCCGGGACGACCACGACGGCCGTCTCCTCGGACGCGGTCGGGGCGGTGGCCTTGCGCACGGCACGGCGGCGCGGACGGGCCGGAGCGGCGCTCTCGGCGGCCGCCTCGGCCGGGGCCTGTTCGGCCTGCTCCGCCGGAGCCGCGGCCGGGGCCTCGGCCTCCGGTTCGGGCGCGGGAGAGGCGGCCTCGCTGACCGTGACCACGGCGGCCTCGGCGCCCGCGGGCGACCCGGCGGGCGCGGACACCTTGCGGGTCGCGCGACGACGCGTACGTCCCTTGGGCGCGGCCTCCTCGACGGCCGGAGCGGTGGCGGCGGCCTCGGCGGCCGGAACCTCCGCAGCGGGGGCCTCGGTGACCGGGGCCTCGACGACCGCGTCCTCGACGGCCACGGGCTCGGCCTTCGCCTCGGCGGCCGGCTCCGGCTGCACCGGACGCGCCACCTCCTCGGCGACGGTCACGTCCTGAGCCGTGGGAACCGCCTCGGGCTTCCTGGGCGCACCCGCCGGAGCGGACACGCGCCGGCCACCACGGCGCCGCGAACGACCGCCGCGCGCGGCCGCGGCCTCCGCCTCGGCGACGCTGCTGTACAGCTCCTCGTCCGGCGCGAAGGCAGGCTCGGGCAGCGCGGCGGGCTCGGCGACCTCGGCGGCGACCTCGATCTCGGTCTCCGCCTCCTCCTCGGCCGTCTCGACCGGCTCGACGGCGACGGACGCCTCGTGGACCTGCTCGGGACCGGCACCGGCACGCGCGCGCTTCTTGCGCTTGCCGCCGCCACCGACGGCCGTCGGCTGCTCCATGTGCACGATGACACCGCGACCGTTGCAGTGGACGCAGGTCTCGGAGAACGACTCCAGCAGCCCCTGCCCGACCCGCTTGCGGGTCATCTGCACGAGCCCCAGCGAGGTGACCTCGGCGACCTGGTGCTTGGTCCGGTCCCGGCCCAGGCACTCCAGCAGGCGCCGCAGCACCAAGTCCCGGTTGGACTCCAGCACCATGTCGATGAAGTCGATGACGATGATGCCGCCGAGGTCGCGCAGCCGCAGCTGGCGGACGATCTCCTCGGCCGCCTCCAGGTTGTTCCTGGTGACCGTCTCCTCGAGGTTGCCGCCCTGGCCGGTGAACTTGCCGGTGTTGACGTCGACGACGACCATCGCCTCGGTCCGGTCGATCACGAGCGAACCGCCGCTGGGCAGCCAGACCTTGCGGTCCAGCGCCTTGGCGAGCTGCTCGTCGATCCGGTACGTGGCGAAGACGTCGACCTCGGAGGTCCACTTCTGCAGCCGCTCGGCGAGGTCCGGCGCCACGTGGGACACGTACCCGTGGACGGTCTGCCAGGCTTCGTCACCGCTGACGACGACCTTGGAGAAGTCCTCGTTGAAGATGTCCCGGACGACCCGGACGGTCATGTCCGGCTCGCCGTACAGCAGCGTCGGCGCGTTGCCGTTCTTGGCCTTCTTCTGGATGTCCTCCCACTGCGCCTGCAGCCGCTCGACATCCCGGCGCAGCTCGTCCTCGCTCGCGCCCTCGGCGGCGGTGCGCACGATGACGCCCGCGTCCTCGGGGACGATCTTCTTGAGGATGGTCTTCAGCCGCGCCCGCTCGGTGTCGGGCAGCTTGCGGCTGATGCCGGTCATCGAACCCTCGGGGACGTACACGAGGTAGCGGCCCGGCAGCGAGACCTGGCTGGTCAGACGCGCGCCCTTGTGCCCGATCGGGTCCTTGGTGACCTGGACGAGCACGGACTGGCCGGACTTGAGGGCGGACTCGATGCGGCGCGGCCCGTTGGCCATGCCGAGCGCCTCGAAGTTGACCTCACCGGCGTAGAGCACGGCGTTGCGGCCCTTGCCGATGTCGATGAAGGCGGCCTCCATCGACGGCAGGACGTTCTGGACCTTGCCCAGGTAGACGTTGCCGACGTACGAGGTCGACTGCTCCTTGTTGACGTAGTGCTCGACGAGCACGTTGTCCTCGAGGACGCCGATCTGCGTGCGGTCGCCGTGCTGCCGGACGACCATCACGCGCTCGACGGCCTCGCGTCGGGCGAGGAACTCGGCCTCGGTGATGATCGGGACGCGACGGCGCCCCTGCTCACGGCCTTCGCGGCGGCGCTGCTTCTTGGCCTCCAGGCGCGTGGAGCCCTTGATGGACTGCACCTCGTCGGACGGCTCGGCCTTCGGGCGCGGCTCGCGGACCTTGACGACGGTGCGCTCGGGGTCGCCCTCGCCGGGCTCGGTGTCGACGCCCGTGTCACCGGCGCGACGACGACGGCGACGACGACGCCGGCTGCTGGAGCTGGAACCGCCGCCTTCTTCGGCGCCCTCTTCCTCGGCGTCCTCTTCCTCCTGCTCGGCGGTGTCCTCGGCGTCCTGCGCGGCCTGCGCCGCGGCGAGCTCCTCGCCCTCGCCGTCACCGCCCTCGGCGTCGGCGGCCTCACCGCGACGACGACGCCGGCCACCACGCCGCCGACGCCGACGCGACCCGGTCTCCTCGGACTCTTCGGACTCTTCGGCCTCTTCGCCCTCGACGACGTCCTCGACGGCCTCTTCGGCTTCCTCGGTCTCGTCCTCGGCGGCGGTCTCGACGCCCTGGGGCGCGACCTCCTCGCCGAACGCACCACCCCGGCGCCGACGACGACGCCGCGACGCGCCCGCCTGCTCCTCCGGGAGCTCCTCGACGTCCTCGGTCTCCGCCTCGGCGGCGGCCTCGGCGGCGGCCCGCTGGGGGGTCTGGAACTGCGGCTCGGTGAACACCGGCGCCTGGAACACGGCCACGGCAGGCCGCGCCGGGCGCGGGGTCTCGGACGCCTCGGATTCGGGGGCCTGAGCGGGCGCGGCAAAACCGGCGGCGGCCCGCCGGACGGCACGACGACGGCGGCGGGGGGCCGCTTCCTCGTCGGCCTCGGCGGCGGGTGCCTCGGCGGGCGCTCCGACACCGGTGACCGCGGCGGTCTCCGCCTCGATACCGGGGGTCACGGGGGTCTCGGCCGTCACCGGCGTCTCGGCGGGAGTCTCGGCAACGGCGGCCTCGGGCGCCTCAGCGGCCTCGGAGACGCGCCGCGTGGTACGGCGACGACGACGCGGGGCGGCGGCCTCGGCGGCCTCGCCGGAGTCGGCGGCGGTCGGCGCGGCAGCCTCGACGGGCTCCTCCGCCTCGGTGGAGATCTCGGCACTCACCGCCGCCTCGGCGGTGGGGGCAGCGGCAGGCGCGGCCACCCGACGGGTGGCACGCCGACGCGTGCGACGCGGCGCGGCCTCCTCGGCGTTCTCAGCCGCAGGCACTTCAGCAGCGGCGGGCACCTCAGCGGCGGCAGGGCTCTCGGCGGCGGGGACCACGGTCTCGGCGGCCTCCGCCTTCGCCGGAGCACCAGCGGGCGCCGACGCACGACGCACCGCACGCCGACGCGGACGAGCGGCGGGCGCGGCCTCTTCGGTCACCTCGGCGCTCTCCGCCGCGGGCGCCTCGGCAGCGGCCGGGCTCTCCTCGACGACGGACGCGGCAGTCACCGGCACCACGGTCTCGGCCGTCTCGGCAGCAGCGGGTGCCCCGGCGGGCGCGGAGGCACGACGCACCGCGCGGCGACGCGGACGACCGGCAGGCGCGGCCGCTGCGCTCTCCTCTGCTTCCGCAGCCTCAGCAGTCACCTCGGCCTCGACGGCCTCGATGCTCTCCTCGGGCCTCTCGGCCTCGTCACCCGGCGTCGCGACATCGGCGGCCTCGGCGACCGGTATGGCCGGCTCGACCACCTCTGTGGGCTGTGCCTCGGCGGCAGCCGTCGGCGGGCCCGCCGGGCGGGACGCCGCGCGGCGCCGACGGCGCGGCGGCAGGGTGTCGCTGGGGGTGTTCAGTTCGGAACCCTCAGTGGGTTCGGTCGGTTCGAGCATGCGGGCGTTTCTCCCGTCAGGCTCCCGGGCGCCGCACCTGGTCCGGCGATATGCCGGTGACGTCCGCGGCTCGCGCATCGCGCGACTGCCGCCGTCCGGGGCGCGGGCGCCGCACGGGAGCTCTCTGTGTCCTGTCTCGCCGGTTCCGTACGCCGAATGCGTACGGCCTGGCGAAAGTCTTCTGGTCGGTGCGCTGCCCGACCCAGGTGGCTCCCGAGTACGAGGGCGGCGCTTCGACGTCCGTCCCTACGCGGAACCTTCCTTACGCCGGCGCCGTCGCGGCGGCAGCGGTCTCGGCCTCGGTTGGGGCCGTCGCTGCCTCGCGGTCGGGCGCGAGCGGGTCGGTCACCGTGCCGGTCTCTTCATCGAACAGCCCCTGCGCCAGCCTGGTCACCGCTGCGGGGACCGGCGGCGCCAGGTCGGCCACGGCGCGGAGACCGGACAGGACGTCGTCGGGTCGTACGGCAGGCGTCACGTGCCGAACAACCAGCCGCAGTATCGCACAGGGCTGGTCGGTCGGCCTATCAGCTGCCGAACTGTGTGTTTCTGTTCCGTCGGTGCTTTCGAGGTGGACGACCGCGGGGCGGGCGTCGAACGTGCGCACACCGTTCTTCGTCATGCGCTGCACCTCGACCGCCCCGGCGGCGTTGAAGGCCGCGACCGCGCGCTCGGCGTCCGCCGGGTCCACGCCGTCGAGCCGCAGCTCCCAGACCGACGCCGTGAGCCGGTCGGCGAGCCCGGAGACGCGGGCCTCGACCGCCTCGATGACGTCGAGCCCGGCGGGCAGCGACTCGTCGAGGAGCACTCTCAACTGCTCCGGATCGCGCGCCTCGGTGAGGGCGATCTCCAGATACTCCGCCTCACTGCCCGTGCCGGTGGGTGCGGCATTGGCGTACGACACCTTCGGATGCGGCGTGAACCCCGCCGAGTACGCCATCGGCACCTCGGCACGGCGCAGCGCACGCTCGAAGGCGCGCTGGAAGTCACGGTGGCTGGTGAACCGGAGGCGGCCGCGCTTGGTGTAGCGCAGTCGGATGCGCTGCACCGCGGGTGCGGGCGGCGGGCCTTCGGGCTGTCGCTTGCCCAGTGTCGTTCAGTCCTTCGTGAGAGCGGTCGTACTGCTACCAAGAGTACGTGTCTCACGGCCCGGAGGTTCCCGCCGGGCCACCTCCTCCCGCTGCTTCGGCTCTCCGAACAGCATCCGCCGGAAGTCGGCCCGCGCCTGCCGCACGGATTCGCGGGCGGCGGTGAGCGCCTGCCGGGTGGCGCGCCCCACACTGCGGGCGGCCTCGGCGACGGGCCGCAGCACCACGTCCCGGACGACGTGTCCGACCGGCGTGAGCACCGTCCGGTACACCCAGCGCACCGGCTCCACGAAGATCCACCGGAAGAGGCTCGCGAGGAACCGTCCGACGGCGAGCGAGATCCGCCCGGCGACCCGCCACGCGTGCCCGAGCGCGTCCCAGATCTCCCTGCCGATGACGGCGAGCACACGGCCGACGGGTGCGAGCACCCACCGGTACAGGCCCACCGCGGGCAGCACGAACAGCACGCGCGCGGTCCAGTACAAGGCGATGCCCATCCCGGTGACGGCCATGCTCACGAGCCACACCAGGCCCCTCGCGCACCAGGCGATCGCCCGCCCCACCGGCGCGAGGATCCACTCGTACACCCACAGGGCGGGGACGACGAGGAGATACCGGCCCAGCCACGCCACGACGCCGAACAGGCCGAGCCCGATCGCGGCGAGTACCGCCCCGAGCCCCCTGAGGACCCACATCACCGCATGCCCGACCGGCGTGAGCACGCGCGCGTAGAGCCACGCCAGCCCGGCCCCGATCCCTCGCGTCAGCCACGCGCACGCGTGCCCGAGGGGAGTCAGCACGTACCGGTACAGCCACACCACCGGTACGACGAAGAGCACGTTCCCCAGCCAGGCGAGCCCCTTCGCGACGGGCACGACGACGTACCGCCACAACGCCACGAACGGCCAGACGAACACCGCCCGCCCGAGCCACAGCAACGCCCGTCCCAGCGGCCGCAGCACCGTGTCGTTCAGGAAGCGCCCGCCGACCACGAGCGCGTCCCACGCCATCCGCACCGGGACGACCAGCACGAGCACGACGATCCGCACCGGGATCCGGATCGCGACGGCCAGGCACCCTGCGGGGTCCTGGCGCTGCGGTGGTGGCGGCTTCTCTAGATCCATACCGTCGTAGACGCCGGAACGGCCCGGGCGGATGCGGTGCCGGGACAGGCTCGTCCGGTCAGCACGGCTAGCCGGAGACCACGTCACCCGCCTCCTGGGCGCGTGTCAGCAGTTGGTACTGCTCGCTGCAGGCCAGCAGTTCCTCGTGGGTGCCCGCGGCGACGACGCGGCCCGCGTCGAGCACGACGATCAGGTCCGCTGCGCGGATGGTCGACATGCGGTGGGCGATCACCAGCAGCGTGCACTCCTGCGCGGTCTCCCGGATCGACCTGCGCAACGCCACCTCGTTGACGGCGTCCAGATGGGCCGTCGGCTCGTCCAGCAGAAGCAGACGTGGCCGGGTCAGCAGGGCACGGGCGATCGCGATCCGCTGACGCTCGCCACCGGAGAGGGCCATGCCGTGTTCGCCGGCGTCGGTGTCCAGGCCCTGCGGGAGACGGTCGATCACATCCCTGAGGTGCGCCAGCTCGACCACTCGGTCCACCTCGTCCTGTCCGGCGTCCGGGACGGCGTAGGTCAGGTTCTCCCGCAGCGTGCCGTACAGCACCGGGGCATGCTGTTCCACCAGGCCGACCCGGGCCCGATGATCGGCTCGGCGGAGCGCCCGTATGTCATGGCCGTCGAAGAGGATCCGGCCGCGATCGGGGTCGTAGAACCGCTCGGTCAGGGCGAAGACGGTGGACTTACCGACCCCCGAGTTGCCGATCAGGGCGACATGGGAGTGCTCCGGCACCTCGAAGCTCACTCCGCGCAGGACGGAGCGCCGTGGTGTGTAGCCGAACCACACGTCCTGGAACTCCAGCACGGGTGCCCGCGTCCGCCCGCGGCCGCGGTCCGCCGGGCAGGACGCATCGGCCGCGGGTGCGGTCACGGCTTCCTGCTCGCTGGGCAGGTCCATCACCTCCATGACCCTGCGGTACGCGCCCATGCCCTGCTCCATGGTGCTGAAGGACTGGAACACCATGCCGATCGGCTCGACCAGATAGATCATGTACAGCAGAAAGGCGGCGAGGTCGGCGATCGATCCCTGCCGGTCGGCGACCCGCATGCCGCCGATGAGCAGCACGACGATGAACGACCCCTTGACGGCCAGCTGGATCGCCGGTGCCACCACGGCGTCCAGCTTCGCCATCCGCACGCTTCCCTCGTACGCCGACCTGGCACCGTCCGCGATGCGCTCGGACTCCCGCTGCTCGGCACGGTTGGCCCGGACGGTACGGATGGCAGCGAGCGCGCGCTCCAGATCCGCCGTCATCGCGCCCGTCGCCCGTTGGGTGGACAGCGACGCCACCTCGATTCCGTGCAGCACCGAGGCGACGATCACGGTGGTGATCGCCACCATGCCCAGCACGACCAGGAACATCAGCCAGTCGAGCCAGATCATCAGCGCCACGATGCCGACCAGCCCGATGGCGCCGGTCACGGCGTCGGTGAAGCCCTCGGCGACCAGCAGCCGCAGGGTGGTGCTGTCGGTGCTGGTGCGCGAGATCAGATCGCCGATGCGATGGCGGTCGTACATGGCCATGGGCAGCCGCAGCACATGCCGGATGAGGCCGATCCTGATTCCGAGGACGATCCCCTCGCCCGTCCGGGCCAGGACGAACTGGGCGAGGCCCTGCACCAGCGCCTGGGCGAGGAAGAGCACGACGAGCAGCGCCAGGACGTATCCGACAGTGCCGCCGGACGCGGTCGCCTCGATCACCTGTTTGACCAAGAGTGGCTGGGCCAGGCTCAGCGCCGAGGCGCCCAGCGTCAGCAGTACGGCGAGGGCTATCCAGCGCCGGTGGCCGCGCAGCAGGCGCAGGACGTCCCGCAGGCCGGCCCGGCCCCGCTCGTCCGGCTCGGCTGTCGCTTCGGGGTTCATGGGTTCACGGACTCACGACTCACGGACTCACGGCTGAGGGGACCAGGGGCGCACGGCACGGTGAACAAAGGGCGGAAGTAGTCGGGCGGGTAGTTCTCCCCCACCGGCACTCCCTCCGCCTCCACCCAGGCATGCGCGCCGAAGGGCGGCAGGCGCCGCGCGCCCACGCACCACGTGGGCCACCGGCCGTGCAGGCGGCACAGCAGAATCGTGGCCAGGGACCGGGGCAGGCACCCTTCCGCGCCCCCGCAGGCCAGGCTGACCGCGACCACGTCGTTCCGGGCAGCCCGTGTCTCCTCGACGGTGGCCGGCCGGGCGCCCCGGCGCAGCTGCTCCAACACGGCCCGGATGCGCCGCGGACGCCGGCGGGCCAAAAGCCGTGCGGCGCCCACGGCGAGCCGGACCAGGATCCGGCGCCGCAGGGGTACCGAGCGCGGGTCGTGGAAGATGGCCTCCGACGAGGTCATCGGCTCGCCTTCCCGTGCCGTCGCCCGCGTAGGCTCGGCCATCGGCCGTGTACGCGGCGCCGCGTCGGCCGCACCGACGGGGCAGGTGGGACTGATGGCCCCCCGATGCCCTCACCGGCCAGGCCCGCCGACCACAGTCCGCCGACCAGCTCCCGGACGTCCTGGTGCGCCGTGTCGATGTCCACCTCGTACTCCTCGGTGAGCGTCCGCGCGGCATCGGCTTCCGTGCCGCCCTCCAGCAGCGTCCGCAGGGCGACGGCGGCGCTGGGATTGAGCGTCCAGTACTGGTCGTTGTCCTCGTCGAGGAGCGTGATTCCGTAGTCGGTCTCGGCCGTGAACACGCCCTCACGCAGCTTGAATGTCATGGGCCAGCTCCCTCAGCCCGGCGCAGTGGCGGCGGTGGTCTCCAGCGCGCGCAGCCACATCTCGCACACCACCGTCTGGTACACCGCGTCGAACGGCAGGGTCGGGGGCAGCGGTCGACTGCACATCTCGCGCATCACGTTCGCGTCGATCAGGCCCAGCCCGGCCAACCGGGAGTCCTCGCACAGGGCGAGCAGCTCGGCACGTCGCTCCCGCATGCCCACCTCCGCCTCGTGGGAACCCTCGTCCTTGGTGCGGCGGGTCAGGCTCTCGTCGGGCACGATGCCGCGCATCGCCTCGACGATCAGCGGTTTGTACCGCCAGGGCGTGATCCTGTCCTGCGGCCGTACGGCCATGCCCGCTTCGATCACGCGGTCGTCGTAGTAAGGGGCGGCGAGGGGGACTCCGGTTGCTCGGGCGACCATCTGGCCCAACTGCCGGAGCATGCGGGAATTGCTCCCCATGGCCTCCAACTCCGTGTGCTGTCCACGCCGTTCGGCCAATGGCTCGGCCGTACGAGCCGCTGTGCGCAGCAGCTCCCGTACGGCCTCGACGGCGTTCGGCGTCGCCCACGGGGGCATCCGCGGCGGGGTCCCCCAGTCCAGCGCGGGCGTCTCCAACGGGGGCGGTACGGCCGTGAGTCGGTCGCCGATTCCGGCGAACCAGGCCCGGTAGGAGCCGTTGTCCCACAGCTGCCGCAGCGTTTCCCGGTACGACCACGGGCGTTGGGCGGCGAAGCCGCGTGCGCTCCGCCACGCGGTCCTGGGGTGGGTGCGCATCAGCGTGTGCAGATGCGCGGGCGAGCCGGCGAGCAACTCGTCCCCGCCGAAGCCCGTCAGGTGCAGCTGCGAGCCGCGGGCCGCGGCCAGCCCCGGAACGATCAGGCACCGGCTGGGATGCATCACGGCCGGGCACGGCTCGTCGAAGCGGTCGTCGATGTCCTGAACACCCTCGTACACCATCGGCATCCGGTCCCCGGCGATGATGTGGTGATCCACGCCCCGCAATGCGGCGACCGTGCGGCGGGCCCAGGTCACGTCGGCGCACATGGGGTCGAGGCCGTCGGCGGTGTAGGCGATGACCTGCGCCCTGCCGCGGGCGGCCAGAGCGCACAGCGAAGTCGAGTCCAGCCCGCCCAGGTCGCAGCTCACGACATCCCGGCCCTGGATGCGGGCCTCGACCGCGGCCGACAACGCCTCCCGCAACGCCGGCGCACCCTCCGCCATCGGCACCACGGGCTCGGGAGGCACCCACCACGCCACGGTCCGTGCCCGGCCCTCGGCGTCGAGCGCCACATAGTGGCCGACCTCCACCGCGCCCACTCCGCGCCACACCGGTTCGCCTCCCAGCGGGTGGGGAGCGCACGGATTCAGCAGCCGGGCCGCGAGCTGCTGCTCGTCGACTTCCGCGTCGAGCAGGGCGGCGAGGACGTCGGCCCGGTCCGCGGCCACCGCGGCGTCGCCGATCCGGGCGTGGAACACCCTTCGCATGCCGGTGACGCTGCCCTGGACACGCACACGTCCGGTGACCGAAGCGACCAGGTGAGAACTGCCGACCATGCCGCGAGCCAGTTCATCGAGGGCGGCGACCGTGCCGGTCCTGTCGGCCGCCGTGGCGAGGCGGTCGGCGGTCACCGTGTGCTCACCGACGACCGCGAGTTTCACCCTGCCCGCCTCGCCCACGGTCACGGCGTCGTCGGACCAGCGGCCGAGCAGCCAGGGCCGACCCGAGGGGTGGCTGATCTCCCGTACCCTCCGGCCGCGGAGTGCGGCGCCGACCCGCGCCGCCGAAGCGGAGTCCGGAAGGACGACGAACCAGTCCGGCCCCTGGCCGGCATCGGGGAGATCGACCATGCCCGCGCCCTGCTTCTGGGCGGCGGAGCCGGGCCCCACCGCCACCTGGGGAATCTTCTGGGGGCACCCCGACAGGGGGCTCACGCCCTCGCGCCGGGTGCTCTGGAAGTACGGCGCCTCAGAACCTCCTCCTGAAGAAGAAGAACCTTTCTGGTCCACTCCTCCAGCCGAAGCCCGTCTTGCGGAAAGAGCCGACCGCAGTCAGCGTTGGCCGCTCGTACGTGCGCATGTCCTTGCACCTCCTCTCAACTACCGAAGTCGGATGGGAGAGTTCAGAAGTCCAAGGAGTGTGATCGTCGACGTACGCCCTCGGCACCGGATCTCTTCCACGATAGTCGCCCACTTGACAAACCGCCCACATTTGGAAATACCCACCCCCAAGGCGCCACTGGGTCGACTGCCTCTCCATTCAGCCCCCACTGTTCAGAGTTCCTTGAATTCAGAGTTCGCTGTACTATCGTGCCGTGCTGACCGTTGCCTCCGACATCGACGTGCTGGCCCGATTCGGCCGCGCCCTCGCCGACCCCATCCGCTGCCGGATCCTGCTGGCCCTGCGCCAGGACGCGGCCTACCCGTCCGACCTCGCCGACGCCCTCGCCGTCTCCCGGACCCGGCTGTCCAACCACCTGGCCTGCCTGCGCGACTGCGGGCTCGTGGTCACCGTTCCGGACGGCCGCCGCACGCGTTACGAGCTCGCCGACGAACGGCTCGGCCAGGCCCTGGACCACCTGCTCACCGCGGTGGTCGCGGTCGAGTCGGACAAGACCTGTCACGACGCCGCCACCGAGGGCTGCTGCTGATGACCGCGATATCCCTGGGGCCGTCCCCGGCCCGCCGCGACGCGCTCACCCGCCGCATACGGCTGCTGGTCGCCGCGACGATCACCTACAACGCCATCGAGGCGGCCGTCGCCATCACCGCCGGGACACTGGCCTCCTCGACCGCACTGGTCGGCTTCGGCCTGGACTCGGTCATCGAGGTCTCGTCCGCCGCCGCGGTCGCCTGGCAGTTCTCCGCCCGGGAGCACGCCGTGCGCGAGGCCCGGGAGAAGACCACCCTGCGCATCATCGCCGCATCGTTCTTCGCGCTCGCCGCCTACGTCACCGTCGACGCGGTCCGTGCACTGGCGGGCACCGGTGAGGCGGAACGCTCCCTCCCCGGCATCGCGCTCGCCGCGCTGTCCCTGGCCGTGATGCCGTTCCTGTCCGCCGCCCAGCGCCGCGCCGGCCGGGAACTCGGCTCCGCCTCCGCGGTCGCCGACTCCAAGCAGACGCTCCTGTGCACGTACCTTTCCGCGGCCCTCCTGGCGGGCCTACTCCTCAACGCCACCCTCGGCTGGACCTGGGCCGACCCGATCGCCGCCCTCGTCATCGCCGCCACCGCCGTCAAGGAGGGCCGTGACGCCTGGCAGGGCAAGGGCTGCTGCGCGCCCGCCGCCCACCCGGTCGACGACGTTCGCGGGGGCACACCGGCGGCGGACAGCTGCCGCTGCGGCCACGGGTGCTCATGCGGTTCATGAACATCCCGTCGCCCCAAGCTCCGCTGCCACGGCATGTCGCGATGACAAGGCCCAGCCGTCCTCATCGCCCGCGTCATGCCGCCGAGCGACCACCCTCGCGGCGACGTTCACCGGACCTCGACCGGAAGTCCGCCCTGCGATCGTGCGGGGCCCGTAAGCGGCAGCAGCTTCTTGCCGGGCGGGCCGATCTGGATATGCGTGTCCAACTGCGGACCAACCCGGGGCATGGTGGGTACTACCTGCAGGGGAAGCAGCCGTGAGGGTCCTCACTTCCCAGAGCTCGCTCGACTGGTCACCCAGCGCACCCCACCCGAGCCGTAGCGGAAGCTTGTGCGGTCTGTCGTGTTAGACAGCGACACCCGGAATCAGCGCCACCATCCCGGAAAGGAAACTGCCCAGCGGACTGGTGCCCCGCAGGTCGCCGGAGCTTGGAAGAAGGACCAGAGAACAACCAGGGCCGACAGAGTGACGATCACCACTGGCCCGGCTGCTTCGTTGATCCACGCCGCGATGAGAAGCGCCCCGGCCAGGACGCCCCACCACTGCCCTAAACCACCGAACCGACTACTTCTCGCCCCCGAAGTCGCCATGCCAGTAATCGTGGCTCCGGGCTTGGCGAGTCATGCAGCCAGCGAGTGACATGACCGAAAGAAGACCCAGGGGGCTCACACCCACTGGACTTCTTGACCGTCAACGGCAGCAACTTCACCCCGCTCTCGCTCCGTTGTGGCCCAGAATCCATCTGCGGGCATGCCGGGCACTACGCACGGCCCGTGCTCTACTCCACCTCGATGCCATACTCCTGGACGAGTTGTTCGAGACCCCCTGCGTAGCCTTTGCCACCAAGAACGAATTCCCAGTCGCCATTTGGCCGGTGCCGGAAAGAACCCAGCACCAGAGCTGTTTCGCCTGAACGGCCGTCCGAGACTTCAAGCCGACCCAGTTCGGACCTCGCCGGGTCGAGCAGCCGGATGCAGGCATCGGTGAATCCCGACAAGTCAGCGTCCGGATTCACCTCTGGATCAACGGCAGCCACGAGCACGAACCGATCAGCCTCCTGGGGTAGCGCATCGAAGGAGACACGCATCGCTGCCTTGTCCGGTGCCTGAGCCGGCACTGCGCAGACCGAACCGTCCGGAGTCTGCGGGTTGTTGAAGAAGACGAAGTGCTCTTCGCTCAGGACTCGGTTGCCATGACAAACGAGTGCGCACACGTCCAATGCGACATTGCCGGTCCACGTCATGCCCAGCACGTTGTGGTCATCGGGCGGAGTCGCAGGCGCGGACGGCGCCGGCTGGGCCGGCGTCGATCGTCGTCCCTCTCCCAGTCGGCCACGGAGCCCATGCCTGTGCAACAGGTCGACCAGCTCAGTGCCCGAGATGAGCTCCAGGGGCTTACCCCGAGCGAAGGTGTGCGATCCGGGACCGAAGCCCGACGTGGTCACCAGGACGCCCTTGTTCGCACCGACGTCCTGGACCGTGCCGTAGAGGTCACGTACGGCGGTAGGCGGCACCGTGCTGCGGTAGCGCTTCACCTGTACGACGATCTTGCCGCCCCGGATGGGCGTCGGATCCAGCGCGTCTACATCAACGCCACCGTCGTTCGACCGCTGTGTCGTCACCGCCTGCATGCCCATGGCGCGGAACAGGTCGGCAACGAGGGACTCGAAGGCAATCGGATCCATGTCGTACAGATCCGGCTCCTCATCACCGCCATGGCTGACGACGTGGTCGCCAACGTCCTGGGGCTTCCTGCTCGGCCGTACAGGGGTGAGTTGGTCAGGCCGAGTCGCGAGCTGTCCCCTCAACGCGTCCGTCAGGCAGCTGACGGGATCCACCTGCTCCAGATGCAGGTCAGTGAACACGGCCCGCTGGGCCATGATAGTCGCCAGAAAGATGTGCGCTTGCCTGCCCGTCGCCGGATCGTGCGCGTCCACGAAGCCGTTCAGCGCCACCGAGTCCAGGATGCCGTACTCGTCCGCCGTGAAGAGCTGATGCAGAACCAGCAGCATGCTCTGGGCCAGCACCTCGCGATACAGCGCCCGACGCTGAGTCACAGGACGTGGCGTCTCCTTGTCCTGATCCTGAGCGGGTACGTACCTCACCGACTTGGCCTCAGGCACAACGTCGTACCCCGGCATCTCCCAGTCCAGGACGAGCTGACGCGCTGCCCGGTCGAAGGCTGCCGCCACCTGCCGAGGAAACCCTTCCGGCCAGGCCGTCGACGAGTAGAGAGCAGCCGAGAAGTACTCGACAACAGAGTCCGGATCGCCCCGTCCGACCCCCGCGGTCACCTCAACGACGCCGGCATTGTGCCGACGTACCTCCGACCGTTGAGCCTCCGCCCTCTGTTCGTACTCTTGCTGGGCGGCCGCTAACTGCTGCTGTCGCTGTGCTTCGGCAGCCTGCGCGGCATGCCAGTCGCGTTCAAAGCGAGCCCGTGCCTCGGCCTGAGCTTGCGCACGCCGGTTTGCGGTCCAGCCTCCCTGCGCCTGGTACTGGCTCGGATCCGGCATACGCACAGGCCATGCAAGTTGCCCCGGATCGAACGGCACGAGCCCTTCCGAGCGCATCAGGGACGACGCCCTGAAGGCCGGCGCCTGGCAACCAGCGACCAACAGCCCCTGCAAGCTCGCGACCTGGGCTTCCAGCTCCGCCGTACGCCGCCCGGCCTCCGCGTTCCGATACTCGCGATGCCCCCGAGCGGCCATCCGTTGATAAGCCCGCGCCTGCCGTTCCTGCTCCCGGCGCTGCCTGGCCTCAGCTTCGATCTGGCGCTGTTGCTGACGCTGCATTTCGGCCCAGACGCCGACCAAACCAGCAGAGCGACGACTCATGCGCTACAGGCCCTCCCCAGGACGTCGGCACCGCCGACCGAACGCTGGTTGCCCCCACAACCAGTAGTAACAATCCGACTTTATCCAGTAATCAGCGTCCTGGATATCAACTTGCCAAAGGCAAGTCACATCGGCCGTTCGGGCAGGTCACCGGTCCGTGGCAGCCTTGCTCCCCCTCCGGATGAGAGGGGGAGCAAGGCCGCCGCACGAGGCATGAGCGAGGCCCGGAAAGCTCAGACCCACTCCACCTCTGAGTGGATGTCCAAGGGTTCTCCAGAACTCGGCAGAGGTGTACGAGGCTCGCGCTGCCGCACCGACAGACGACGAACGGGCCTCAGTGCGAGTGCCCGCTCGGCGTCGGCGCGGCGTTCTTGACCGTGAGAGGCTGCAGATCCTTCCCGGTCGACTCGATCTGTGTACTTCCATGCTGTACAGCTTGCACAGCACGGCGGGCGCAAGTGAGGTTGTTGCGGCTGGTCAGGGTGTCGGGGTGAGCGTCACCCAGAGTCTGCTCGCACCGGGCGACGGTGACCTCATACAGCGAGATGGCCCGCTCCAGGTCCCCCGCCTGCTGATACGCACTAGCAAGGTTGTTACGGCAGGCCAGGGTCGTGGGATGGGAGTCGCCGAGGGCTTGCTCGCACTGGGCGAGGGCGGCCTCATACAGCGGGATGGCCCGCT
>NZ_JBIWIY010000003.1:392627-504294 GCF_044764885.1 Streptomyces sp. NPDC093591 | reverse complement strand
CGCTTCAAGTCCCCCGCATCCTGATAGGCACCGGCAAGGTTGCTACGGCTGGTCAGAGTGTCGGGGTGGCAGTCACCGAGGGTCTGCTCACGCTGGGCGAGGGCGGCCTCATACAGCGGGATGGCCCGCTTCAAGTCCCCCGCATCCTGATAGGCACCGGCAAGGTTGCTACGGCTGGTCAGAGTGTCGGGGTGGCAGTCACCGAGGGTCTGCTCACGCTGGGCAAGGGTGACCTCGTACAGGAAGATCGCGAGGTCCAAGCCTCCTGCCGCCCGATAGGCGCTGGCAAGGTTGTTACGGCTGGTCAGCGTCTTGGGGTGGGTCTCGCCGAAGGTCTGCTCACGCTGGGCGAGGGCGAGTTCGTGCAGGAGGATGGCGCGCTGCAGGTCCCCCGCCTCCTGGTAGGCGAGGGCCAGGTTGTTGCGGCTGGTCACGGTGTCGGGGTGGGAGTCACCGAGGGTCTGCTCACGCTGGGCGAGGGCGAGTTCGTCCAGGAGGATGGCGCGCTCGAGGTCTCCCGCCTCCTGGTAGGCGCTAGCGAGATTGCTGCGGCTGGTCAGAGTATGGGGGTGGGTGTCGCCGAGGGTCTGCTCGCACTGGGAGAGAGTGGCCTCGTGCAGGGGGATGGCCCGGCTCAGGTCCCCGGCCGCCTGGTAGGCGCCGGCGAGATTGCTGCGGCTGGTCAGGGTGTCGGGGTGGGAGTCACCGAGGGTCCGCTCACGCTGGGCGAGAGTGGCCTCGTGCAGGGGGATGGCCCGGCTCAGGTCCCCGGCCGCCTGGTAGGCGCCGGCGAGATTGCTGCGGCTGGTCAGGGTGTTGGGATGGGAGTCACCGAGGGTCCGCTCACACTGGGCGAGAGTCGCCTCGTACAGAGGGATGGCCCGGCTCAAGTCCCCCGCCGCCTGGTAGGCGCTGGCGAGATTGTTGCGGCTGGTCAGGGTGTTGAGGTGGGTGTCACCGAAAGTCTGCTCACACTGGGCGAGAGTGGCCTCGTACAGAGGGATGGCCCGGCTCAGGTCCCCCGCCTGCCGATAGGCGAGGGCCAGGTTGTTGCGGCTGGCCAAGGTGTTGGGGTGCGAGTCGCCGAGGGCCTGTTCGTACTGGACAAGGGCGGCTACGCGCAGCCGGACGGAGTGGGCATCGCGTCCCTGACGCTGCAGGTGCTGCGCGGCGGTGTGGTAGACGTACGCCGTCTTAGTCGACGGGGAGCTGTGGGGCGGTACGGAGTCGGCAACGGCGGCGATGTGAGGCAAGAGTTGCTCCCACTGGATGGTGCTCGTGCCCTTGTCGGTTGTGGCCCGCTGGATGAGAAGTTCGGCATCTCGCCGGCCGGGCGGGTGCTCGCTGGAGTCGGCGATGGGTCGGTGACGCAGGACAGTTTGCACGAGGCGGTGGACGCTGATGGTCTTGCGGTCGGTGCTGAAGGCGATCATGTTGTACGCGTGCAGGGCACCCAGGGCTTCCCCGAGGGTGCGTGGATCGGGGCAGAGCGGGGCGAGCAGGGGGCGGGGGATGTCGTCGGGTGCCAGCCAGGCCATGGCGTCGAGGAGCGTGACGGCCTGCGGGTCGCGGCGTTCGATGGCGGTCAGGGTGTGGCGCCAGATCCGGGCGATGGTGCGCTCGGGATCGATCCCGCCTGCGGCTGTGTCCATCACCTGCCCCAGCATGTCCCGGTAGTCGGCCAGCGAGGTTCCGGTCTCGAAGAGGTAGGCGCCGGCCTGTTCCAGCGCCAGCGGCAGGTAGCCGAGGTCGGCGGCAAGGGCGGCCGCGTGCTGGCGCTGCTGTGGTGTGGGAGTGTGCTCCGGTCCGAGGGCGAGGGTGCACAGCAGATCAACGGCGGCATCGGTGTCGAGTAGGCCCAGGGGCATGGTGGGGGCGATGGCGTGCCAGCCGGTCGCGGTGCGGCTGGTGGCCAGGTGATGCCCGTCCGGGAGCGTGCCGAGGTAGTGGCGTAGGTCGGCGGGGTCTTCGACGTTGTCGAAGACGAGCAGCCAGCCGGGATGCCACTGCAGCCACAGAATCGCCCACGCTGCCCGCTCCTGCACCCCTGCGGTCGTGGCCCACTGCGGGCACAGCCGCACGGACAGGGCGGCCAGACTGGTGACGATGTGCTCGGTGCCGACGGCGTTGATCCACCACACCAGCGCGTACGTGCGTCGGTAGGTATGGGCGTAGTGCAGGGCGAGCGTGCTCTTGCCGATCCCGCCCAGCCCATGGATCGCCCGCGTCCCGGACATCTGGGTGACCGCGGCCTCTCCCTCGTCGGCCAGGAGCCGGCGCAGATGGGCCAGCTCGTCCCGGCGTCCGACGAACACGCCGGACGCGGATCCGGGCAGATTCCCGGCCCCGGGCGGTGCCTCGATCTCCCTGGCCCAGCGCACCGCCTCGGCCGGCAGCATTACCACCTGAGTGCCGTCCCCGGTGATCGCCACCCCGACACCGCCGCCCACCGCCACAGACCGTGCACCCGTCGCCTGCGGACCTCCGCCCCCGGGCACAACGCTGTCGGTCATGGCCTGATCGTCGTGTGGTCCCCGGTGACGGCCGTGGTGATGGTCTTCGCGGCGATGGACCTCTCACCCGACGCCGTCACGTTCACCGTCTCGGCAGCGGGCAGCATCCGGGCCAGCTCGGCCAGCAGCTCGGCGTCCTCGCGCAGGGCGCGTTTGATCTGCTGGCGCACAGCGGCTGCCGCGTCCGTGTCGTCCGGCGCTTCGGCCGCGTCCTGGACCGCGGCTTCTAGCTCCGCCCGGCCCTGCTCGTCACGGCGGCGCCACACCGCCTGCAGGATCCGCCGGCCCAGGTTCGCCGTGGCGTCCACGGCCGCACTCTCCGCCCGGGAGAACACCGCCACCCCATACGCGCTCACCGCAGTCGTCAGATACGGCCCAGCCTGCTCCACCAACTGCACGATCTCGGCACTCACTAGATCCCCCGGCGCTCACGGCTTCCAAAGACCCAGCGTAGGAACACAGCTCCCCGCACGTAGCCCAAACGCCCAAACCATCCCGAGCGGTTCCCGCTGCCACCCGCGTGGGAGAGACCTCCTCCCATCAGGAAGGGAGCTCGCGGACCGGCAAGTCAGTAAGTCCGGAGGTCCTCAGACCCACTCCACCTCGGAAACGACGTGCGGGGTACTTCCGGGGCCCGGCAATGGCGTCCGAGAGGGCGCCGACGGGCGAGCGACCGAAGCGCCGACCGCAGCCAACGCGGCGGCCACCACCTCCTCGCTCATCCCCGCCGGCACCGTCAGTGCGCGTGCCCGCTCGGCGCCGCCGCGGCGTTCTTGACCGTCAGCGGCAGCAGCTTCTTACCGGTCGGCCCGACCTGGATATGCGTGTCCATCTGCGGACACACCCCACAGTCGAAGCACGGCGTCCACCGGCAGTCCTCCACCTCGGTCTCGTCGAGGGCGTCCTGCCAGTCCTCCCAGAGCCAGTCCTTGTCCAACCCGGAATCCAGGTGGTCCCAGGGCAGGACCTCCTCGTACGTGCGCTCGCGCGTCGTGTACCAGTCGACGTCGACGCCGAAGGGGGCCAGCGCCTTGTCGGCACAGCTCATCCAGCGGTCGTAGGAGAAGTGCTCGCGCCAGCCGTCGAAGCGGCCGCCGTCGTCGTAGACCGCGCGGATGACCGCGCCGATGCGGCGGTCGCCCCGAGAGAGGAGGCCCTCGACGATGCCGGGCTTGCCGTCGTGGTAGCGGAAGCCGATCGAGCGGCCGTACTTCTTGTCGCCGCGGATCTTGTCGCGGAGCTTTTCGAGACGGGCGTCCGTCTCCTCCGCGGACAGCTGGGGTGCCCACTGGAACGGCGTGTGGGGCTTCGGGACGAAGCCGCCGATCGAGACCGTGCAGCGGATGTCGTTGGAGCGGGAGACCTCGCGGCCCTTCGCGATCACGTTCATCGCCATGTCCGCGATCTGCAGGACGTCGTCGTCGGTCTCCGTCGGCAGGCCGCACATGAAGTACAGCTTCACCTGGCGCCAGCCGTTGCCGTACGCCGTCGCGACCGTCCGGATCAGGTCCTCTTCCGAGACCATCTTGTTGATGACCTTGCGCATGCGCTCGGAGCCGCCCTCGGGGGCGAAGGTCAGGCCCGACCGGCGACCGTTCCTCGTCAGCTCGTTCGCCAGGTCCACGTTGAACGCGTCCACGCGGGTGGAGGGGAGGGACAGACCGATCTTGTCCTCCTCGTACCGGTCCGCCAGGCCCTTGGCGATGTCGCCGATCTCGCTGTGGTCGGCCGAGGACAGGGACAGGAGGCCGACCTCCTCGAAGCCCGTCGCCTTCAGGCCCTTGTCGACCATCTCTCCGATGCCCGTGATCGAGCGCTCACGCACCGGGCGCGTGATCATGCCCGCCTGGCAGAAGCGGCAACCGCGCGTGCAGCCGCGGAAGATCTCGACCGACATGCGCTCGTGGACCGTCTCGGCGAGCGGAACGAGGGGCTGCTTGGGGTACGGCCACTCGTCGAGGTCCATGACCGTGTGCTTGGACACACGCCACGGGACGCCCGACTTGTTCGGGACGACGCGGGCGATACGGCCGTCGGGGAGGTACTCGACGTCGTAGAACGCCGGGATGTACACCGAGCCGGTCTTCGCGAGGCGGAAGAGGACCTCCTCGCGGCCGCCCGGCCGGCCCTCCGCCTTCCACTCGCGGATGATCTTCGTCATGTCGAGCACGGCCTGCTCACCGTCGCCGATGATCGCCGCGTCGATGAAGTCCGCGATCGGCTCGGGGTTGAAGGCCGCATGGCCGCCCGCCAGCACGATCGGGTCGTCGATCGTCCGGTCCTTCGACTCCAGCGGGATGCCCGCCAGGTCCAGGGCGGTGAGCATGTTCGTGTAGCCCAGCTCCGTGGAGAAGCTGAGCCCGAACACGTCGAAGGCCTTCACGGGGCGGTGGCTGTCCACCGTGAACTGCGGTACGCCCCGCTCCCGCATCAGCGCCTCCAGGTCCGGCCACACGCTGTACGTGCGCTCGGCGAGGACGCCCTCCTGCTCGTTCAGGACCTCGTAGAGGATCATGACGCCCTGGTTGGGCAGGCCGACCTCGTACGCGTCCGGGTACATGAGCGCCCAGCGGACGTCGCACGACTCCCATGGCTTGACCGTGGAGTTGAGCTCTCCGCCGACGTACTGGATCGGCTTCTGCACATGCGGGAGCAGAGCTTCGAGCTGCGGGAACACCGACGCAGCGACTTCGGCAGGCATCTCGCGAACCTTCGTGAGCTGGACTGAACTGACAGGGGTGACCATCTAGCCTAACGCGGCCGCGACCACCCCCCGTACGCCCGGAAGGTCAGAGTGCGTCCGCCGCGTCCTTGATCCCGTCCCAGCGCCCGGGCAGCTCGGCCTCCACGGCCGCCGCCCGCTGCTCCTCACGCCCGTACAGCAGCCCGTACGTGAAGGCGCTCTCCCCCGCCGCGTGCGCCACCGCGGACAGCTCGCGCAGGGTCTGGCGGGCCATGACGCTGTCCTGGTGCTCCCCGAGCAGGTTCTGCAAGGACTTCATGGTCTTGGTCAGGGCCTTGGCGGGCTTGCCCAGGGCCGGGGTGGCCGCCTCCGCCGCGTAGCGGGTGCGCTTGGTCTTCTTGCGGGCCTCGTGGATGGCGACGTCCCGCTCGGCGCCCGGCTCCAGCTCCAGCGCCTGCTCGACGAGCGCGGACACCTTGCCGAAGTCCTTGCGCACCGCCTTGGGGAGCACCTTGCCGGGCTTCTTCCCGGCCGCCTTCAGCAGCGGCGGGTCGGCGAGCACCCCGTCCAGGGTGTCGAGCAGGGCCAGGTAGCGGCGGGAGTCCAGGACTCCGATCAGCCGGCCGCTCGCCCCGCCCGGCCTGTCACCCGCCCAGTGGCTCAGCCGCTCGGCGACCGGACCGGAGACCAGCGCGTGGGGCACCTCGTGCAGAGCCGCCGACAGGCGTTCGTTCAGCACCTCCCGGTCCCGGTCCATGCCCAGCTCGCCGGCCAGCCACTTCAGCTCGTCGCCGATCGGGTCGGTGACGGCCCGGTCCAGCACTTTCCCGTACGACTTGAAGGTGCTGCGCAGCCGACGGGTGGCGACGCGCATACGGTGCACGGAGTCCTCGACGTCCTGGCGTACGGCCGGGTCGAGCTCGACGATCGCGTCCCGCTGAGCGCGGATGTAGGCGAGCACATGGTCACCGGCGGTCACGGCGCCGTCGAGCGCGGCGGAGGAACGCTTCTTCTTGGGCGCGGTCTCCGCAAGGGCGCGGGCCAGCTTCGAGGAGGACGCGGACGGCCGTACGCCCGCCTTGCGCAGCCGCTTCTCCACCTTGTCGAGGAAGGCCGGGTCACCGCCGTCGGCGAGCTCCACCTCGATCTCGGTCCACTGGGCGTCACCGACGCCGCCACTGAGCCGCTCGGCGTGCACGGCGTCCACGCTGACCTCCGCCAGCAGCCGTCCCTCCGCGTCGAGGAGGTCACGCACGTCACGGTCCGAGCGCAGCCGTACCACGGGCAGCAGTTCGACGTCCCGGACCCGGGAGCGGACCAGAGCGGCGAGCTCGTCGGGGAGGGTGTCGGAGAGCGGGGCGCCGATCTCGTCGCGGACACCCTCGGAGACGGGGAACTTCAGGTGCCAGCCCGCGTCCGATCCGCCGGTGCGGCGGCGCAGGGTGATCGAGGACGCGGTGAGGCGTTCGTCCGCGGTGTCGTAATAAGTGGCGTCCAGGTGAGCCACACCCTTGTCGACGACGGACTCGACCCCGGCGACGCCGGTCAGATCGGGCAGGCCGCTGTCGTCGGATTCATACTTCCGCTCGATTTCGCGCTTCGTGTCCGCCATGAACCGAATCTAATCGGAGTCACGGCGGCACGACAGGGCTTACCAGCCATGAACCCCAGGTGAACCCACTCAGCCCGTCCGGCGTTTGAGGACGAGGCCGTTCAGACCGAAGCGCAGGGGGCCTGGAGGCCGGGGCATGGAGGCCGGGCCCTGAGGGCGGCGGCCCTCAAGGAAGGCCACCCCGCCCCACGGTCACCGCCCGAACGGCCCCACCGCCGGAGGCCTACGCGGACATCGGACGCTGCACCCGGATCGACTGCAGCAACCCCACCGCCACCCACACGGCGAACATCGACGACCCGCCGTATGACACGAACGGCAGCGGCAGACCGGTCACCGGCATGATCCCCAGGGTCATCCCGATGTTCTCGAACGACTGGAAGGCGAACCACGCCACGATCCCGGCCGCGACGATCGTCCCGTACAGCTCGGTCGTCTCGCGCGCGATACGGCAGGCCCGCCACAGGATCACGCCGAGGAGCAGGATGATCAGCCCGCCGCCGATGAAGCCCAACTCCTCCCCCGCCACCGTGAAGACGAAGTCGGTCTGCTGCTCCGGCACGAACTGGCCGGTCGTCTGCGAACCGTGGAACAGCCCGGCGCCCGACAGCCCGCCCGAACCGATCGCGATGCGCGCCTGGTTGGTGTTGTAGCCGACGCCCGCGGGGTCGAGGCTGGGGTTCGCGAAGGCGGCGAAGCGGGCGATCTGGTAGTCGTCCAGGACACCCAACTGCCAGACCGCGATGGCGCCCATCGTCCCCGCGCCGATCAGCCCGAAGACCCAGCGGTTGGAGGCGCCGGACGCGAGCAGCACGCCCAGCACGATCACCACCATCACCATGACCGAACCGAGGTCGGGCATGAGCATCACGATCAGCATCGGTACGGCGGCCAGGCCCAGCGCCTGCACCACCGTGCGGTGGTCGGGATACTGCTTGTCCCCGGCGTCCACTCTCGTCGCCAGCAGCATCGCCATGCCCAGGATGATCGTGACCTTCACGAACTCGGAGGGCTGGAGGGAGAAGCCGCCGGGGAGCTTGATCCAGGAGTGGGCGCCGTTGATCGTGGAGCCGAGCGGGGTGAGCACCAGAAGGATCAGGAAGACCGACAGCCCGTACAGGATCGGCACCGCCGTGCGCAGGGTGCGGTGCCCCAGCCAGACCGTGCCGACCATCAGGGCGAGGCCGATGCCGGTGTTCAGCAGATGCCGGACCAGGAAGTAGTACGGGTCGCCCTGGTTGAGCTCGGTGCGGTTACGGGTCGCCGAGTACACGAGGAGCGTGCCGAGGAGCGACAGGGCCAACGCCGCCAGCAGTATCGGCCAGTCGAGCCTGCGGGCGAGCGAGTCGCGGGCGAACAGGCGGGTCCAGCCCGCCCGTTCGGGCCCGTACCCGGAGACCTGGAAGCTGTTGACGCCGGTCATGTGAGCATCCTCCGGCTTCCCCGCCTGCGGCCCCTGCCGCGCCTGCGCCGGGTGTCACGGTTCTCCGGCGTGGGCGTCGACACCGTCCCGGCGAGCTGCTGAGCGTCCGGCGTCTTCTCGCCCTCCTGGTTGGCCCGCTGCTCCTTCGCCGGGTCCTTGGAGACCTTCGGCGAGGCGATCGTCCCGTCGGTGCGGACCTTCGGCAGGCTCTTCTGGGGCGTCGGCAGCAGCGCGTTCTTCCTGTTGATGGTGCCGTCGTCGGAGACGCCGTACAGCGCGTCGTAGATGTTGCGTACGGCCGGACCCGAGGCACCGGAACCCGTACCACCCTGGGAGATCGTCATGACGACCGCGTAGTCCTTGGTGTACGTGGCGAACCACGAGGTCGTCTGCTTGCCGTAGACCTCCGCGGTACCGGTCTTGGCGTGCATCGGGATCTTGTCCTGCGGCCAGCCGACATCGGCGAACCGCCAGGCGGCGGTACCGCGGGTGGCGACGCCGGCGAGGGCGTCGTCCATCTCGGCCAGCGTCTGCCGGCTTATGGGCAGCTTGCCGTGCGACTTGGGCTCGATCTCGTGGACGGTCTTGCCGTCGGCGCTGACGACGGCCTTGCCGACGGTGGGGTCGTACAGGGTGCCGCCGTTGGAGATGGCCGCGTAGATGGTGGCCATCTGGATGGGGGTGACCAGGGTGTCGCCCTGTCCGATGGAGTAGTTGACCGAGTCACCGGCGCGCATCCGGTTGCCTTCGAGGCAGTTCTCGTAGGCGATCTGCTCGGCGTACGAGCCGCCCTTCTTGCCGTACTTGCACCAGGCGTCCTTGTTGGCCTTCCAGTACGCCTGCTTCCACTGGCGGTCGGGGATACGGCCGGTGACCTCGTTGGGGAGGTCGATGCCGGTCTCCGCGCCGAGGCCGAACTGGTGGGCGGTCTTGTAGAACCAGTCCTTGGCGTTCTTCTTCGGCTTGGTGCCGCCGTCCCGCTTCCACTCCTCGTGCGAGAGGCGGTAGAAGACGGTGTCGCAGGAGACCTCCAGGGCGCGGCCGAGGCTGATCGGGCCGTACCCCTTGGACTCGAAGTTCTTGAAGACCTGGCCGCCGATCGAGTACGAGCTGGAGCACTGGTAGGGGCCGTCGAAGGAGTAGCCCGCGTTGACCGCGGCGGCCGTCGGGACGACCTTGAAGATGGAGCCCGGCGCCGACTGGCCCTGGATCGCGCGGTTGAGCAGCGGGTAGTTGGAAGCTTTACCGGTGAGCTTCTTGTAGTCCTTGGCGGAGATGCCGCCCACCCAGGCGTTCGGGTCGTAGGTCGGGTTGGACGCCATGGCGACGATGCGGCCGGTCTTGGCCTCCATCACGACGACCGCGCCCGAGTCGGCCTTGTACTTCTCGCCCGTGTTGCGGTCCCACTCCTGGCGGGCCTTCTTCATCGCGTCGTTCAGCTCGTACTCGGCGACCCGCTGCACGCGGGCGTCGATGCTGGTGACGAGATTGGAGCCGGCCTGAGCGGCGTCGGCCTCGGCCTGGCCGATGACCCGGCCGAGGTTGTCGACCTCGTAGCGGGTGACGCCCGCCTTGCCGCGCAGCTCCTTGTCGTACTGGCGCTCCAGGCCGGAGCGGCCGACCTGGTCGGAGCGCAGGTACGGCGAGTCGGTGTCCTGGGCCTTCTGGAGCTCCTCGTCGGTGACCGGGGAGAGGTAGCCGAGGACCTGGGCGGTGTTGGCCTCGCCCGGGCTCGGGTAACGGCGCAGGGCCTGCGGCTCGGCGGTGATGCCGGGGAAGTCCTCGGCACGCTCACGGATCTGCAGGGCCTGCTTGGGGGTGGCCTCGTCGGTGATGGGGATCGGCTGGTACGGCGAGCCGTTCCAGCACGGCTGGGGCGTCTCGGCGTCGCACAGCCGGACCTTCTCCATGACCTCCTTGGGGGTCATGCCCAGGACACCGGCGAGCTTGGTGAGGACGGCCTTGCCGTCGTCCGGCATCTTCAGCAGGTCGGTGCGGGAGGCGGAGACCACCAGCCGTGTCTCGTTGTCGGCGAGCGCCACTCCGCGCGCGTCCAGGATCGAGCCGCGGACGGCGGGCTGGACGACCTGCTGGACGTGGTTGCCGGACGCCTCCTTGGCGTAGGCGTCGCCCTCGCGGATCTGCAGGTACCACAGGCGCCCGCCGAGGGTGCCGAGGAGGGAGAGGACGAGGACTTGGATGACGATGAGCCGGATCTGGACGCGTGGCGTCCGGCCGGTCTCGGGGATGTTGGTCACTGCGGCTGCCTCCCCCTCTCAGTGCGAGTACCAGTGCGAGTTCCAGTGCGGCTGCGGCCGTGTGTGTACGAGTGCGGATACGGCTGCGTGTGTACGGGTGAGGAACGAAGGGCCCGCGAGCCCGGGTTCCACATGGGCTCACTCGTTCCGGTGAACTCCGCTGCCCTCACAGCCGCTTGACCCCCTTGATGCGCCCGGCGCGCGCCGTCCGCGCCCGCCCGGCCTTCGTCTTCAGGCCGTTCTTCATCCCTCCGAGCCCGCCGCGCTGGCCGCCGATGCGCAGGCCGGTACCGCCGGAGAGCCAGCCCGAGGAGATGCTGGGCTTCTTCGCCTGGGAGTTGGTCTCGGCGAGCGGGTCGTTCTCCGCGCGCCGGGCCAGCGCCATGAGACCGGGCACCACGAACGGCGCCAGCAGCAGGTCGTACAGCGCGGCCGTGAACAGCAGGCTGCCGAGTCCGACATGGCGGGCGGCGGTGTCGCCGACGAGGGCGCCGACACCGGCGTACAGCAAAGTCGCTCCGATCGCGGCGACGACCACGACCACCATCGGCCCGGTGGCCGACTTGAGCCGGCCGTTGTCCGGTTTGACGAGCCCGGCGAGGTAGCCGATCACGCACAGCACCAGCGCGTAGCGGCCGGCGGCGTGGTCGGCGGGCGGGGCGAGGTCGGCGAGCAGGCCGGCGCCGAAGCCGACGAGGGCGCCGCCGACATGGCCGTAGACCATGGCGAGGCCCAGGACGGTGAGGAGCAGCAGGTCGGGGACGGCGCCCGGGAGGTGGAGGCGGGCGAGGACGCTCACCTGGAGCACCAGGGCGACGACGACCAGGGCGGAGGAGAGCAGGATCCGGTTGACGCGCATGTGGCTTCAGCTCCTACTGCTCTTGCTCGTACTGGGACTGGCCGTCGACCGGGGGCGCACCGGACGGCGTGACGGTCACCGTCACGGTAGGCGTGGGGGTCGGCTCGGGCTTGTCGGGGAGCACCGTGTCGCGCGGGTCCTTCGTGGGGGCCTGGACGACGACGCCGACGATGTCTAGCTTGCTGAAGCCGACGTACGGCGTGACGTACAGGGTGCGGGTGAGGTTGCCGCCGGACGGGTCGACGCGGGAGACGACGCCGACGGGGACGCCGGGCACGAAGGGCTTGTCGGCCTGGGAGCCGAAGGTGACCAGACGGTCGCCCTTCTTCACCTCGGCCTTGCCGTTGAGGAGTTCGACGCGCAGCGGTCGGTCGCCCTGGCCGGAGGCGAAGCCGAGCTCGTCGCTGGCCTCCATGCGGGTGCCGACGGTGAAGTCGGGGTCGTTGGCGAGGAGCACGGTCGCGGTGTTCGGGCCGACGGTGGTGACCCGCCCGACCAGTCCGTCCCCGTTCAGGACGGTCATGTCGCGCTGGATGCCGTCGTTCGCGCCGGCGTCGATGGTGATCGTCCAGGAGAAGCCCTGGGCCGCTCCTATGGCGATGACCTCGGCGCCCTTGATGCCGTACTGGCCCTGGCCCGCGATCTTCAGCATCTTGTCCAGCTGCCGCAGCCGGCTGCGGTCGCGGTCGTCGCTGCCGAGTTTCGCCTTGAGGGCGGCGTTCTCCTGCTCCAGCCGGGCGAGCCGGTCGTGTCGCTCGCCGGAGTCACGGATCGCGGCGACCGCGTTGCCCACCGGGTCGACCGCCGATGAGACGCCGTTCTCGATCGGGCCGAAGACCGCGGCGGCGGCGGACCGGGCGCCGTCGACAGGGGAATCCTCACCACCGCGGATGTCCACCGTGATCAGCGCGAACGCGATGGCGATCAGCAGCACCAGGAGCAGCCGGCTCTCTCGTGTGTCCCTCACGTGCGGCGGCCGTGCCCTTCCTCATAGGAATTGCGGAAACCCCTGGGAAACCCGAAGGGTTCTGTATACGGAGTTTGTCTGCGGAGTTTGCTGCGGGGCTTGTCCGCTGAGCTTGTATGCGGAGCTTGTATGCGGAGCTTGTATGCGGAGGTTTCGAGGCTCTTCGGGGAGCTTATGCCTCTATATCAACGATCCGCCGTACGAGAGGAGATCATCCCGTACGGCGGAATCGAAGAGTTACGTCATCTGCGCGGCTGGGCGTCCAGCACCTGCTGCAACGCCTCGAACTCCTCGACGCACTTGCCGGAGCCGAGCGCCACGCTGTCCAGCGGGTCCTCGGCGATGTGGATCGGCATGCCGGTCTCACGGCGCAGCCGCTCGTCGAGGCCGCGCAGCAGGGCGCCGCCGCCGGTCAGAACGATTCCTCGGTCCATGATGTCGCCGGACAGTTCCGGCGGGCACTTGTCGAGGGTCGTCTTCACCGCGTCGACGATGGCGTTGACCGGTTCCTCGATGGCCTTGCGTACTTCGGCCGCGGAGATGACGACGGTCTTCGGCAGCCCGGAGACGAGGTCCCGGCCGCGGATTTCGGTGTGTTCGTCTGCGTCGAGGTCGTACGCCGAACCGATCGTGATCTTGATCTGCTCGGCCGTCCGCTCACCCAGCAGAAGGGAGTACTCCTTCTTGATGTGCTGGATGATCGCGTTGTCCAGCTCGTCGCCCGCGACGCGGATGGACTGGGCGGTGACGATGCCGCCGAGGGAGATGACCGCGACCTCCGTGGTGCCGCCGCCGATGTCGACCACCATGTTGCCCGTGGCCTCGTGGACCGGCAGGCCGGAGCCGATGGCCGCGGCCATGGGCTCCTCGATGATGTGCACTTGGCGGGCGCCGGCCTGGGACGACGCCTCGATGACGGCGCGGCGCTCGACGCCGGTGATGCCGGAGGGCACACAGACGACGACCCGCGGACGAGCCAGATACCGCCGCTTGTGGATCTTCAGGATGAAGTAGCGGAGCATCCGCTCGGTGATCTCGAAGTCGGCGATCACGCCGTCCTTCAGCGGACGTACGGCAACGATGTTGCCGGGCGTGCGCCCGATCATCTTCTTCGCTTCGGCACCGACCGCGAGGATGCCACCGGTGTTGGTGTTGATCGCGACGACGGACGGCTCATTGAGTACGATCCCGCGACCCCTGACGTACACCAGCGTGTTGGCGGTCCCGAGGTCGACAGCCATGTCACGGCCGATGAACGACATTGAGTTCCCCATCAGGATTCGTCTGGCCTTCCTGGGAGCTTTTGATGGCTTTTCAGGTCGGCGAAGTGGGTGCTGTGACGTGAAGGCTTCCATCGTAGACGCGCCTTCGCGAACACTGCGGGAGGGTCTTCGCCATTGTCATCAGATGGCGAGTCGCCCCGCTTGTGGAGACGGGCCATCGGGGGCACTCGTTCCCTCGATCGCCGCGCATATGCCGCGGGGCGGCCGGCTTTCTGCGGCCGCCCCTGTTCAGGCCACTCAAGTGGGGGTCAGGCGCGGCCCGGGAAGAAGATCTTCACCTCGCGCTCGGCGGACTCCTCGGAGTCGGACGCGTGGATGAGGTTCTCCCGGACGATCACGCCGTAGTCCCCCCGGATGGAGCCCGGCGCGGCGGCGATCGGGTCGGTCGGACCGGCGAGCTGACGCAGCCCCTCGATGACCCGCTCGCCCTCGACGATCAGCGCGACGACCGGGCCGGAGGCCATGAACTGAACCAGCGGCTCGTAGAAAGGCTTGCCCTTGTGCTCGCCGTAGTGCTGCTCCAGCGTCTCCTGGTCCAGGGTGCGCAGCTCCAGCGCGGTGATCTGCCAGCCGGCCTTGCGCTCGATACGGCTGATGATCTCGCCGGTCAGGCCTCGACGGACGGCGTCGGGCTTGAGGAGGACGAGGGTGCGCTGGCTCACGGGATGGCTCCTTCTTACAGCCGGGGTGCGGTGGGATGAGGTTACAGGGCGTGTCCAGGAGCTTGTTACGCAGTGTCAGCTTGCGCTCGGGGGCACTCAGGCGTATTCAGGCGCCGGACGGGCTGCCTTCGCCGGCCTGCGCCGCGAATCTCGCCTTCGCCTCGTCGACCTTCCGGCCGAAGTGCACCGACGCCCACCACAGGGCCGCGAAGATCGCGCCCAGGAAGAACATCGTGGGGACGACGAAGCCGGACGCGATCAGGGCGATCTGCAGGGCCCAGCCGAGGGCGACGCCGCCGGGCCGGGTCACCAGGCCGCACAGCAGCACGCACAGGAACATCGCGATGCCGCTGACCGTCCACACCGTCGACATGGACAGGTCGGGATCCTTCATGGCGACCAGACCGGCGAAGCCGATGACGAAGAACTCGCCGATCAGGGTCGAGGAACAGAGCGTACGCATCCTTGGACTCAGCCCTTCCCCAGCAGCAGCCGGGCTTCGCCGACCGTGATGACGGACCCGGTGACCAGCACACCGCCGCCCGCGAACTCGCCCTCCTCCTCGGCCAGCGTGATCGCGGCCTCCAGGGCGTCCGGCAACCGCGGCTCCACCTGCACGCGTTCGTCACCGAACACCTCGACGGCGATGGCCGCGAGTTCGTCGGCGTCCATCGCGCGATGCGAGGAGTTCTGCGTGACGACGACCTCGGCGAAGATCGGCTCGAAGGCCTCGAGCAGCCCCCGCACGTTCTTGTCGCCGCTCGCGCCGACGACCCCGATCAGCCGGCTGAAGTCGAAGGCCTCCCCCACCGCCTCGGCGGTGACCCGCGCGCCGGCCGGATTGTGGGCGGCGTCGAGCACGACGGTCGGCGAACGCCGTACGACCTCCATCCGCCCCGGCGAGGCGACGGCGGCGAACGCCTTGCGGACGGTGTCGATGTCGAGCGGCTCGGCCCGCGCGGCGCCGACGCCGAAGAACGCCTCCACGGCGGCGAGCGCGACGGCGGCGTTGTGCGCCTGGTGCGCGCCGTGCAGCGGCAGATACACCTCGGTGTACTCACCGCCCAGCCCGCGCAGGGTCACCAGCTGCCCGCCGACGGCGACCTGCCGCGCCACGACGCCGAACTCGAGCCCCTCGCGGGCCACGGTCGCGTCGACCTCGACGGCCTTCTTCAGCAGCACCTGCGCCGCGTCCACCGGCTGCTGCGCCATGATCACGGTGGCGTCCTGCTTGACGATGCCGGCCTTCTCGGCGGCGATCTCGCCGGGAGTCTCGCCGAGCCGGTCGGTGTGGTCGAGGTCTATGGGCGTCACGACGGCGACATCACCGTCGATGACGTTCGTGGCGTCCCAGGAGCCGCCCATGCCCACTTCCACGACGGCGACATCGACGGGCGCGTCGGCGAAGGCGGCGTACGCCATGCCCGTGAGCACCTCGAAGAAGGACAGCCGGAACTCCTGCGAGGCGTCGACCATCTCGATGTACGGCTTGATGTCGTGGTACGTCTCGATGAAGCGCTCGGCGGAGATCGCGGCGCCGTCCAGGCTGATCCGCTCGGTGATCGACTGGACGTGCGGTGAGGTGTAACGGCCGGTCCGCAGCTCGAAGGCGCCGAGGAGGGCCTCGATCATGCGGGCGGTCGACGTCTTGCCGTTGGTGCCGGTGATGTGGATCGAGGGGTACGACCGCTGCGGCTCGCCCAGCACGTCCATGAGCGCGGCGATACGGGCGACCGACGGCTCCAGCTTGGTCTCGCCCCAGCGGGTGGCGAGCTCCGCCTCGACCTCGCGCAGTGCCTTGTCGACCTCGGGGTCTTCGGGGCGCGCGGGCACGTCGGCCTGCGGCGCGCCGCCCTGGGTGCGCAGGGTGCGGCTGCCGGCCTCGATGACCGCGAGGTCGGGGTCGCGGTCGGTCTCGGCCGCGATGATCTCTTCGAAGGGGTCGAGGGGGTCGGGCTCGTTCTGGTCGCTCACGGGGCCAGTCTACGGAGGGGGACTGACAGTGCGCCCAAGGAGTGGGGTCCGTGGCGTTGTGCGGCGTGTGCGGGTGCGTTGTGGCTGGTCGCGCCCACGCGGCGGAGCCGCATGTCGACACAGCCCCGCGCCCCTTGCAGGTCGGCAAAGGCCCCGGCACCTGACAGCACCGGGGCCTTCACACCGTACGAACACCTACGCCTGCGGCAGCCGCTCCAGCTGCGCGGCGATCCGCGCGATGTCCTCCTCCGCCTTGGCGAGACGCCCGCGGATCTTCTCCACCACCTGGTCCGGGGCCTTCGCCAGGAACGCCTCGTTGCCGAGCTTGGCCGTGGCCTGGGCCTTCTCCTTCTCGGCCGCCGCCAGGTCCTTCGCGAGGCGCTTGCGCTCCGCCGCGACGTCGATCGCGCCGGAGAGGTCCAGGGCGACCTCCGCGCCCGCCACCGGCAGCGTCGCCGTGGCCGTGAAGGCGTCACCCTCCGGCTGCAGGCGCAGCAGCTGGCGGATGGCCGGCTCGTGCGGGGCAAGGGCCGTACCGTCCAGGGTCAGGCGGGCCGGGACGCGCTGGCCCGGCTGCAGGCCCTGGTCGGCGCGGAAGCGGCGGACCTCGGTGATGACCTGCTGGAGGACGGCGATCTCCTGCTCCGCCGCCGAGTCCCTGAAGCCGCTGTCCTTCGGCCAGTCGGCGATCACGATCGACTCGCCGCCCGTGAGGGTGGTCCAGAGAGTCTCCGTGACGAACGGGACCACCGGGTGCAGCAGCTTGAGGGTGACGTCGAGGACCTCGCCCAGGACGCGCTTGCTGACCTCGGCCGCCTCGCCGCCCGCCTGGAACGTCGTCTTGGACAGCTCGACGTACCAGTCGAAGACCTCGTCCCACGCGAAGTGGAAGAGCGCGTCGGACAGCTTGGCGAACTGGTAGTCCTCGTAGAACGCGTCGACTTCGGCGACGACCGAGTTCAGGCGGGACAGGATCCAGCGGTCCGTCGACGACATCTCCGACGGCTCCGGCAGCGGTCCGTCCACCGTCGCGCCGTTCATCAGCGCGAAGCGCGTGGCGTTCCAGATCTTGTTGGCGAAGTTGCGGGAACCCTGGACCCAGTCCTCGCCGATCGGGACGTCGACGCCGGGGTTGGCGCCGCGCGCGAGGGTGAACCTGAGCGCGTCGCTGCCGTACTTGTCCATCCAGTCCAGCGGGTTGACCGCGTTGCCGAAGGACTTCGACATCTTCTTGCCGAACTGGTCGCGGACCATGCCGTGCAGGGCGATGGTGTGGAACGGCGGGGTGCCGTCCATCGCGTACAGGCCGAACATCATCATCCGGGCGACCCAGAAGAAGAGGATGTCGTAGCCGGTGACCAGGACGGAGTTCGGGTAGAACTTCGCGAGCGACTCGGTCCGTTCGGGCCAGCCGAGCGTGGAGAACGGCCACAGGCCGGACGAGAACCAGGTGTCGAGGACGTCGGTGTCCTGACGCCAGCCCTCACCGCTCGGCGGCTCCTCGTCGGGACCGACGCAGACGACCTCGCCCTCCGGGCCGTACCAGACCGGAATGCGGTGGCCCCACCACAACTGCCGCGAGATACACCAGTCGTGGAGGTTGTCGACCCAGTCGAAGTACCGCTTCTCCATCTCCTGCGGATGGATCTTGACCTTGCCCTCGCGGACCGCGTCACCGGCGGCCTTCGCCAGCGGGCCGACCTTGACCCACCACTGCATGGACAGGCGCGGCTCGATGGTGGTCTTGCAGCGCGAGCAGTGGCCGACGGAGTGGACGTACGGCCGCTTCTCCGCGACGATCCGGCCCTCGGCGCGCAGCGCGCCGACGATGGCCGAGCGGGCCTCCAGGCGGTCCAGGCCCTGGAAGGGGCCGTGGGCCGTGATGACCGCGTGCTCGTCCATGATCGTCAGGGACGGCAGGTCGTGCCGCTGGCCGATCTCGAAGTCGTTCGGGTCGTGGGCCGGGGTGACCTTGACGGCGCCGGTGCCGAACTCGGGGTCGACGTGCTCGTCGGCGACGACGGGGATACGGCGGCCGGTGAGCGGCAGCTCGATGTCCCGTCCGACGAGGTGGCGGTAGCGCTCGTCCTCGGGGTGGACGGCGACCGCGGTGTCGCCGAGCATCGTCTCGGCGCGGGTCGTCGCCACGACGATGGAGTCGTCGCCGTCGCCGTACCGGATGGAGACGAGCTCGCCGTCGTCGTCCTGGTACTCCACCTCGATGTCCGAGATGGCGGTCAGGCAGCGCGGGCACCAGTTGATGATGCGCTCGGCGCGGTAGATCAGCTCGTCGTCGTAGAGCCGCTTGAAGATGGTCTGGACGGCCTGGGAGAGGCCCTCGTCCATGGTGAAGCGCTCGCGCGACCAGGCGACGCCGTCACCGAGGCGCCGCATCTGGCCGGAGATCTGCCCGCCGGACTCGCCCTTCCACTGCCAGACCCGCTCGACGAACGCCTCACGGCCCAGGTCGTGGCGGGACTTGCCCTCCTTGCCGAGCTCGCGCTCGACGACGTTCTGGGTGGCGATACCGGCGTGGTCCATGCCGGGCTGCCACAGCGTCTCGTAACCCTGCATGCGCTTACGGCGCGTGAGGGCGTCGATGAGGGTGTGCTCGAAGGCGTGCCCGAGGTGCAGGCTGCCCGTGACGTTCGGCGGCGGGATGACGATGGTGTAGGGCGGCTTGTCGCTCTTCTCGTCCGCCTCGAAGTAACCCCGCTCTACCCAGCGCTCGTACAGCGGCCCCTCTACATCGGCCGGCGCGTACTGGGTCGGCAGTTCGGTGTCGGGCGCTGGTGGCTGCTGCTGAGCGTTCTCGGTCACCCGCCCAGTTTAGGGGTGTCCCGGGCGTGTCCCGAAACGCCTTTGTTCTGTAACGGTGGGCACCCCGGTGCCGTACGTGCGCTGTGATTGCGCCAGGATGTCGTGAACATATAAGCATCTGGAGGGGAACCCAGAAATGAGCTACAACCAGCCGGGCCCGTACGGCGGGCAGCCCCAGCAGCCCGGTCCGTACGGCCAGCCCGGTCCGTACGGCCAGCAGCCGCAGGCGCCCCAGCCCGGCTACGGCTACCCCCAGCAGGCTCCTCCGCCCCAGCCCCAGCCCGGTTACGGCTACCCGCAGCAGGCCCCGCAGGGCGTTCCGCCGCAGCAGCCGTACGGCCAGCAGCAGCCGCCGTACGGTCAGGCCCCGTACGGGATGCCGCAGCCGCCGGCGCCGGGTGGCGGCAGCAAGAAGACGGGCCTGATCATCGGCGCGGTCGCGGTCGTGGCCGCGATCGGTGTCGGGGCGTACTTCGTGTTCGGTGGGGGCGGCGGCGCGGGCGGCGTCGAGGACGACGGGGCCCACACGCTGACGACGCCGGCGACCGTGCTGAGCGGCGAGTACAAGAAGTCGGAGAGCGCCAGCTCCGCGGACTCGATGAACGACGACGACATCTCGGACTTCGAGGAGTGGGGGGTGAAGGACGCCAAGGACGTCAGCGCGGGTTACCAGAAGGGCACGGGTATCAGCGCGAAGAACCTCTCCTTCAGCGGCGTCTACGGCACCATCGACGATCCCGAGGCCGTCGTCGACGCGATGTTCGCCAAGATGAAGACCGAGGCCGAGAAGGACCAGAGCAGCAGCGACAGCAAGGGCAAGCTGGTCGGCAGCCCGGAGACGGTCTCCCCCTCGGGCTTCGAGAACGGCGTCATGAAGTGCCAGGTCGCCGAGATCACGAACACCGGTTCGTCCGCCTCGAGTGCCGGGGTCGCGCAGACGATGAAGATGCCCATGTGCATCTGGGGTGACCACAGCACCGTGGCCCTCGTCATGGCGTTCGGCGTCGCCGAACTCGCCAGCGGCGAAGGCGGTTCGCTCGACGACACCGCGGCCCTGGCCGCCAAGCTCCGCAGCGACGTGCGGGTCAAGGCCTGACGCCGCAGGCCTCGACGGCGACGTACCGCAAGGATGAAGAAGGGCCCCGGTCTGCTGACCGGGGCCCCTTCGTACGTGCGTTGAGCGGTTACGCCGTCTTCTGCTCCCCCGACCCACGCCCTCGCGCATCCCGCGGAATCAGCGTCGGGTTCACGTTCGAGTGAACGACGTCCGCCGTGATGACGACCCGGGCGACGTCCTTGCGCGACGGCACCTCGTACATCACCGACATCAGGACCTCCTCCATGATGGCGCGCAGGCCGCGCGCGCCCGTCTGGCGGAGGATGGCCTGGTCGGCGATGGCCTCCAGGGCCTCGCGCTCGAAGTCGAGTTCCACGCCGTCGAGTTCGAAGAGGCGCTGGTACTGCTTGACCAGGGCGTTGCGGGGCTCGACGAGGATCTGGAGGAGGGCTTCCCGGTCGAGGTTGTGCACGCTCGTGATGACGGGGAGCCGACCGATGAACTCGGGGATCATGCCGAACTTGACCAGGTCCTCGGGCATGACGTCCTCGAACTGGTCCTTGGCCTCCAGCTCGCGCTTGGAGCGGATCGTCGCGCCGAAGCCGATGCCCTTGGCGCCGGCCCGGGACTCGATGATCTTCTCCAGACCGGCGAACGCGCCACCCACGATGAACAGGACGTTCGTCGTGTCGATCTGGATGAACTCCTGGTGCGGGTGCTTGCGGCCGCCCTGCGGCGGGACCGAGGCGGTGGTGCCCTCCAGGATCTTCAGCAGGGCCTGCTGGACGCCCTCACCGCTGACGTCCCGGGTGATCGACGGGTTTTCACTCTTCCGCGCGACCTTGTCGATCTCGTCGATGTAGATGATCCCGGTCTCGGCCTTCTTGACGTCGTAGTCGGCCGCCTGGATCAGCTTCAGCAGGATGTTCTCGACGTCCTCGCCGACGTACCCGGCCTCCGTCAGCGCCGTCGCGTCGGCGATGGCGAACGGGACGTTCAGCATGCGGGCCAGGGTCTGCGCCAGCAGGGTCTTGCCGGATCCCGTGGGGCCCAGCAGCAGGATGTTGGACTTCGCCAACTCGATGGCGTCCTCGCGGCTTTGACCGCCGCCGTTCTCGCCTGCCTGGACGCGCTTGTAGTGGTTGTAGACGGCGACGGAGAGCGCCTTCTTGGCTGCTTCCTGGCCGACCACATAGCCCTCGAGGAACTCGTAGATCTCGCGCGGCTTGGGCAGTTCCTCCCAGCGGACCTCACTGGTCTCCGCGAGCTCTTCCTCGATGATCTCGTTGCAGAGATCGATGCACTCGTCGCAGATGTACACACCAGGGCCTGCGATGAGCTTCTTGACCTGCTTCTGGCTCTTGCCGCAGAACGAGCACTTGAGCAGATCGCCGCCGTCACCGATGCGTGCCACGGTGTGCTTCCCCTTCGCCGTGGAGACGACTGGACGTTTTCGAATCCAGCGGCTCCTGGTGCTGCCTTATGTCCGACGGTACCTTGCCTGGCCCCCCGTTCGGGCCCCCCTTGGCGCGGTTCACTTTGACGTGCACCGTCCCAAACCGTGCCAAGGGGCAGCAGACATTACCGGTCCGCGTCAGCGAACGTCGGCGTTGTTCATCTTCCGGGTGGAGATGATCTGGTCGATCAGCCCGTACGACAGCGCGTCCTCGGCCGTGAGGATCTTGTCGCGCTCGATGTCCTCGCGGATCTTCTCGATCGGCGTGGTGGAGTGCTTGGCCAGCATCTCCTCCAGCTGCGAGCGCATCCGCAGGATCTCGTTGGCGGCGATCTCCAGGTCGGAGACCTGACCGCGGCCCGTCTCGCTGTACGGCTGGTGGATCAGCACGCGCGCGTTCGGCAGCGCCATGCGCTTGCCGGGCGTGCCGGCGGCCAGCAGGACGGCGGCGGCGGAGGCCGCCTGGCCCATGCAGACCGTCTGGATGTCCGGCTTCACGAACTGCATCGTGTCGTAGATGGCCGTGAGCGCGGTGAAGGAGCCGCCGGGGCTGTTGATGTAGACCGAGATGTCCCGGTCGGGGTCCATCGACTCCAGGCACAGCAGCTGCGCCATGACGTCGTTCGCGGAGGCGTCGTCGATCTGCACGCCGAGGAAGATCACGCGCTCCTCGAAGAGCTTCGCGTACGGGTCGTACTCGCGGATGCCCTGCGAGGTGCGCTCCACGAAGCGCGGGATGACGTACCGGGACTCGGCCACGGGGCCCGCGTACTCGGCGCGCGTACGGTCGTACAGGCCGTTGCCGGGGAAGTCGTTCACTGTCTGTCTCCTTGGGGCTGAGGCGGTCGGCTGGGGGCTGTCCTGGGGCCTCAGGCCCCGGTGCCGCCGCCACCCGGCATACCGGCGGCCGTTTCCATCACGTCGTCAATGAGGCCGTACTCCTTGGCCTCGTGGGCGTCGAACCAGCGGTCGCGGTCCGAGTCCCGGGTGATCTGCTCGATCGTCTGACCGGTGTGCTGCGCCGTGAGCTCGGCCATGCGCTTCTTGGTGTGCAGCAGCCGCTCGGCGTGGATCTTGATGTCGGAGGCCGAGCCGGCCAGGCCCGCGGAGGGCTGGTGGATCAGGATCTCGGCGTTCGGCAGCGCGAAGCGCTTGCCGGGGGTGCCCGCGCTGAGCAGGAACTGGCCCATGGAGGCGGCGAGGCCCATGGCGATGGTCACCACGTCGTTCTTGATGTACTGCATGGTGTCGTAGATCGCCATACCGGCCGTGATCGAGCCGCCGGGGCTGTTGATGTAGAGGTAGATGTCCTTTTCCGGGTCAGCGGCAAGGAGCAGCAACTGCGCGGTGATCTTGTTCGCGATGTCGTCGTCGACCGGCTGGCCGAGGAAGATGATCCGCTCGTTGAGCAGCCGGTTGTAGACCTGGTCGCCGAGGCCACCACCGATGGAAGGCTCGCCGGCGGCGGAGGGCATCAGATTCGTCACGTATCCACCTGCTCGTCTTACGACGGCGCCGGGCCGTCTTACGTCTTCTGCGGGCAACGGGGGCTCCCCTGCCCTCATATTCATGGACCCTAACGCGGTGGCCCTGCGCTGCAATCCCGGTTCAGCGGGTGTTCGCTGTCAGCGCATGCGCTCCGCTGGGTGGGGCGGATTTCTCGCCGTAGCTCCGCTGGTCAGTGGGTGAGTGCGGGTGGTGTGTGGTTGCTCGCGCAGTTCCCCGCGCCCCTGAGCGGCATTACCCGGCCGTACGACAGAGGGGCCCCGGGGACGTTGTGTGTCCCCAGGGCCCCTCCTACGAGCTACGCGGCGCCGTGGGCTCAGCCCTCGGACTTCTCCTCGTCGGAGGCGTCGGCGGTGCCCTCGGCGGCCTCGACGGTCTCCGTGGCCTGCTCGACCTCGTCCTCGTCGTCCAGGTCGATGACCTCGCCGTTGGTGTCCTTGACCGTGGCCTTCTCGACCACGACGGCCAGGGCCTTGCCGCGGGCGACCTCGCCGACCAGGAGCGGAACCTGGCCGCCCTCGACGACCGCCTGGGCGAACTGGTCGGGGGACATGCCGGAGGAGGCGGCGCGGCGCATGAGGTGCTCGGTGAGCTCCTCCTGGTTGACGTTCAGCTTCTCCTGCTTGACGAGCTCGTCGAGGACGAACTGCGTCTTGATGCCCTTGACCGCGGCTTCCTTGGTCTCGGCGTCGAACTCCTCGACCGTCTTGCCCTGGATCTCGAGGTACTTCTCGAGGTCGAGGCCCATCTGGCCGAGCTGGTGGTGCTCCAGGTTGTGCTTACGGGTGTTGATCTCGTCCTCGAGGAGCTTCTCGGGGACGGGCACCTCGACGAGCTCCAGCAGCTTCTCCAGGACGCGCTCCTGGGCCTGCGTGGCCTGGTCGTACTGCTTCATGTTCTCGAGGCGCTTGCGGCTGTCGGCCTTGAGCTCGTCGAGGGTGTCGAACTCGGAGGCGAGCTGCGCGAAGTCGTCGTCCAGCTCGGGCAGTTCGCGCGCTGCGACCTGGGTGACCTTGACGGTGACCTCGGCCTCCTTGCCGGCCGCCGAGCCGCCCTTGAGCTCGGAGGTGAAGGTGGCCTCGCCACCGGCCTCCAGGCCCTTCACGGCGTCGTCGATGCCGTCCAGCAGCTCGCCGGAGCCGATGGTGTAGGAGACGCCCTCGGCGACGCCGTCCTCCAGGACCTCGCCGTCGACCTTGGCCTGCAGGTCGATCGTGACGACGTCGCCGTCCTCGGCGGCGCGCTCGACCGGGGAGGTCGACGCGAAGCGCTCGCGGAGCTGCTCGACCGACTTCTCGACGTCCTCGTCGGTGACCTCGACGGCGTCGACCTCGACCTCGATGCCGGAGTAGTCCGGGATCTCGATGGCGGGGCGGACGTCGACCTCGGCGGTGAAGTTCAGCGTCTCGCCGTCCTTCAGCTCGGTGATGTCGACCTCGGGCTGGCCCAGGACGTTGAGCTCGGCCTCGTTGACCGCCTCGGTGTAGAACTTCGGAAGCGCGTCGTTGACCGCCTCCTCCAGGACCGCACCGCGGCCGAACCGCTGGTCGATGACGCGGGCCGGGATCTTGCCCTTGCGGAAGCCCTTCACCGTGACCTGCTGGTTGATCTTCTTGTACGCCGCGTCGAGGCTGTCCTTGAGCTCCTCGAAGGGCACCTCGACAGTGAGCCGAACCCGAGTCGGGTTCAGGGTCTCCACGGCGCTCTTCACGGTTCGGTCTCCTTGTGGCTGACTTCTTGGGTTCTGCCGGAGCCAGACTGGTCCGGCAAATTCGCCGCCCGGAGGACTTCGTGACTTCGTACGGAGAGACACACGGGCGTGCAGCTTGCATAGTAACGGCAGCGGCGACACGCCCCAAAGGCGATCAAGGGACGCGATCACCCGAGGTCGTCGCGCGTATGGCCGGCGTGGACCCGGTCGTGGTCGGGGTGGCGGGATTTGAACCCACGGCCTTCCGCTCCCAAAGCGGACGCGCTACCAAGCTGCGCCACACCCCGTGCTGGTGCGACACGTAGGGTACATGCCCGCAGGCAGTGGGTCCGCCGCATTTCGCCGACGTCGGCGACCGGGATCGGGCGTACGGCAATGGGGTGTGCGTCGAGGGGGCGTGACCCGCTACGATGCCTGCAGTGCCGCGGTCACCTGACCTGCGGCGCGTCCTGTGCGGGCGTAGCTCAATGGTAGAGCCCTAGTCTTCCAAACTAGCTACGCGGGTTCGATTCCCGTCGCCCGCTCTGTACGGCTCAGGGCCAGGTCAGAGGATGATTCCTCCGCCTGGCCCTGATCGTTTTCCGGGGGGCCGGTCTCACAGGGTGCGTACGTCCACGGTGTAGACGGAGCGGATGCCGTACGGGACGTAGAGGGCGTCGCCTACGAGGGTCAGGGGGGCGCCGCTGCCCGTGGAGCCGGCGGTGCCGCCGTCGTCGCGGCCCTGGAGGGTGGCCTCGACGGTGCCGGTGCGCAGGTTCAGGGCTGCCAGGCGGCCGGTGGGGGAGGCCAGGTACAGGCGGGCGGCGGAGGCGGTCGGGGGGCCCGGTGATTCCACGGTGGAGTTGCTCTGCCAGATCTGGCGGCCGCTGTCCGGGGCGATCGCGCGGACGCTGCCGCTGGGGAAGGTGAAGTAGAGCCTGCCGTTCAGCAGGGTGGGGGTCCCGCCCTCGGGCTGGGCCTGGGACAGCCGTACGGTCGTCACGACGTGCGAGGCGGCGTTGATCAGGGTCAGTGTCCGGTGGGGACCGGTCGTGCCGAGCGCCACCAGGCGTCCGTCGGCCTGTCCTACGACGTCCTGGCCGCCCTTGACCTGCACGGTCCAGCGAGGACGGCCGGTGGCCGGGTCGAGTTGCGCGACGCTCGTGCTGGTGATGGTGTCGCCGGCCCACTTCTGGCACACCAGGTACCCGTTCCGGGCGGCGCTGCGCAGCAGGCACATCCGGGTGTCCGGGTCGGGCAGCGGGCGTTTCCAGCGGACCTTGCCGTCGTCGGCGTCGAGCAGGGCGTACTGCCGTCCCTTCGCGCCGTGGACGGAGATGACGCCCTCGGGTACGGCTGCCGACAGGCCGTGCTCGCTGCTCGGCTCCGTCGCCTCCTCGCCTTCGCCGGTGACCGTCCTCCAGATCGCCTTGCCGGTATCGGCGTCCAGTGCCTGGATGGTGTAGCGCGACGGGAACCTGTCCTCGCCGACGTCGCGTCGTCGGCGCCGTAGACGTACACGCGGCCGCTGCGGGCGGCGATGATCGTCCCCGCGTCGCCGCCGCCGAGGTCGTCGGGTGTCTCGTCGATCGGCCGGGCCCAGGTGTTGCGGCCGTCGGCGAGGGCGAAGCGGGTCGCCATGATGTCGTCGCCGGCACACACGAGGGACCTGCCGGTGGCCGCGCAGCGGCTGAAGGGGCCGTCGGCGGTCACCGGCTCCTTGTCGACGCTGGGGTCCTTCGACTTCTGGTGCCAGGCCTGCCAGCCGACGGGCAGGTTCCCCGGGTCGGAGCCGTCGGCGGTGAGGGCGACCGTCGTGGTGGCGACGGCCGCGAGGGCTACCGCGCCCGCCGCGGACGTCAGCCACAGGCGCCTGCGCCGCTCGCGGGGCCGGGCGGCGTCCGTGACCGTCGGCGTCTCGGCCGCGGGGCGCGGGTCGGGCAGGGCGCCGTCGCGCAGCAGGCCCAGCAACTCGTCCGGTGTCGGGCGGGACTTGGGGTGCTTCTCCAGGCAGAGGCGGACGAAGGGGAGCAACTCGGGCGGCACGTCGTCGAGTTCCGGGTCACCGTCGACGACGCGTACGGCCGTCTCGTAGGGGCTCGGGCTGTCGAAGGGGCCGTGACCGGTGGCGGCGTATGCGACGACCGAGCCGAGGGAGAAGACGTCGGCGGCCGGGCCCACGTCCTGGGGGGAGGAGAACTGTTCCGGGGACATATAAGGCGGGGTGCCCATCACGCGGCCGGTCTGGGTGAGGACGTCCTGGGCCGCGAACTCGACGGCGCGGGAGATGCCGAAGTCGATGACGCGGGGGCCGTCCTCGGCGAGCATCACATTGGCCGGTTTCAGATCGCGGTGGACCATGCCGGCGCGGTGGATGTCCCGGAGGGCCTCGGCGAGGCCGGCGGCGAGTTCGCGCAACTCCGGCAGGGGCAGGGGGCCGTGGCGGCGGACGTGGGTGCCGAGGTCCTCGCCGGGGATGTAGAGCGTGGCCATCCAGGGGCGCGGCGCGTCGGCGTCCGCGTCCACGACGGGAGCGGTGAAGGCGCCGCTGACCTGGCGGGCGGCGGCCACCTCGCGGCGGAAGCGGGTGCGGAACTCGTCGTCGTCGGCGTACTGCGCGTGCACGACCTTGAGGGCGAGGCGCCGACCGGAGGCGGAGCGCGCCAGGTAGACCACGCCCATGCCGCCGGAGCCGAGACGGTCCTCGATCCGGTAGCCGCCCACCTCGGGCGGGTCCGTCTCGCGCAGCGCCATCCGTACGTTCCCCCGTTCCGGACCGTTCGACGATCACGAACGAGGGTATCCGTACGTTTCCAGGCGGCCCCACGGACCCTAGAACTGGATGGAGTTGATCGTCTCCGCTATCGAGTTGAGGAACCGCTGGATGTCGTCGGCCATGCCGGTCGAGGCCAGGAAGAAGCCGAACAGCACGGCGACGACGGCAGGACCGGCCTTCAGGGATCCGCCACGGATCAACACCACCAAAATGATCGCCAACAGCAACACCACTGACAGCGAAATGGCCACAACAGATCACACCCTCGGTCGGTCCGCTCTCCCGGCCCGGGGATGCACCCCGCGCACCCCCGCCAGAACCATCGTGCCACCAACCGGGCTCCGCTATGCGGCACGTGACGTTTCGTTCGCCACACCTGTGCCGGATCTGTGCGGACCCTCGGCCCGCGCCGACCTCTCACGTTGTACCCGTACAGCATTTCGAGGGGACGCTCGCGCAGGGAATTCGGCGGGATCGTTTCCATCGGCACACAACGTGTTCGCGGGTATTTCGAATTCTCCGCACTCTGATCATTCCACCGGAGTCAGCTCCTGCCCATATGCACCCCTTAGTCCGGATGAATCCGGACAAGACGGGTGGCCAACAGGTGTCCGCCAGGTGCATGTTCGTCGTACACGCGTGGTCAAGCGCAATAACCAGGAATGACCTGGCGCGTTTTACGAAAACACACAGACAACGCTAGGGTGCCTCAGATGTTCCACGCTGCCTCGTCCCCCGCATGCGCAGCAAAGTCCTGGATCGCCTCCCCCGGCTTCCGGCGGGAGGGCCTGTGACGGACTCACTGCGACCGCACGGCCACAACAGAACGCCACTCCCCCCGGCCCAGTCGCCGGCGGACGGAGTGCCGAGTCCGCGCTCGCCGCACAACAGCAAGGCTCAGGCGAACAACAGACCCGCGTCCAGCGGGTCCAAGCAGCGCGACGCGTTCTTCGACAACGCCAAGTACCTGGCGATCGTTCTCGTCGCCATAGGACACGCCTGGGAGCCGATCAAGGGCGACAGTCGGACCCTGGAGGCCGTGTACACCGTCGTGTACACCTTCCACATGCCGGCGTTCATCATCATCTCCGGCTTCTTCTCGCGCAGTTTCGACGCGAGCCCGAACCGGATGAAGCGGCTGATCACCGGCGTCGCCGTGCCGTACATCGTGTTCGAGACGGCGTATCCGCTCTTCAAGCGCTGGATCGACGAGGACCCGAGCCAGGAGATCAGCCTCCTGGACCCGTGGTACCTGACGTGGTTCCTGTGCGCGCTGTTCATCTGGCGGATGACCACGCCCATCTGGAAGATGGTGCGCTGGCCGCTGCCGATCGCGCTCGGCCTCGCCATGGCGGCGACGGTCACCCCGGAGATCGGCGACGACCTGGACCTGCAGCGGGTGCTGCAGTTCCTGCCGTACTTCGTGCTGGGCCTGATCATGAAGCCCGAGCACTTCCACATGGTGCGCACGCGCACGGTGCGGATCCTGTCCGTGCCGGTGGGCGCGGTGGCGCTGGCCTTCGGCTGGTGGGCGGTACCGCGGATGAACACCGCGTGGTTCTACCACCGTGACGCCGCGCAGGAGCTGGGCGCGCCGTGGTGGAGCGGACCGGTCATGGTGCTGGCGATGTTCGGCTGCTCGCTGCTGCTGACGGCCTGCTTCTTCGCCTGGGTGCCGCGTCGGCACATGTGGTTCACGGCGCTCGGCGCGGGGACGCTGTACGGCTATCTGCTGCACGGGTTCTTCGTGAAGGCCGGGGACTACCAGGGCTGGTTCGAGGCCGCCTGGCTGCACCGGCCGCTCGGCGAGATCTTCGTCACCGTCTGTGCTGCTGTCGGTGTGACGCTGCTGTGCACCAAGCCGGTGCAGCGGGTGTTCCGGTTCGCGATGGAGCCCAAGATGGACTGGGCGTTCAAGCGGGACGCGGCGGAGGTGGCGCGGGAGCGCGAGAAGCGTGAGGGTGCGGCGCCGCGCGAGAAGGTCAACGCCTGAGCCGACGCCGAGGGTTCTCCTCGTGACCGTTCCCCTCGTGGGACGTCACTTGCCGACCAGACCGAGAAGTGCGCGCATGCGTGCGTACTTCTCGGTCAGTCGTTTGCGGGTGGCCTCGTCGAGGACCGCGAGGCGGGTCGGGTTCGCGTTGTGCGCCAGGTCTGCCTCCTTCACCAGCAGGGCGCCGTCGGTGGCGAGGATGCGTGCGGCGTAGGCCTCGGGGGGTTCTCCGGGCCGCTTGGTGAGCGCCAGCACGATGTCCTTCGTGCGGCGGCTCAGGGGGGTTTCTTCCAGTCGGTGTTCGGTCAGGGCGTCGTCCTCCACGGCGTCGTGCAGCCAGGCCGCGGCGATCTGGTCGTTGTCGCCGCCGCGTGCGCGTACGCCTTCGGCGACGGCCTGGAGGTGTTCGGTGTACGGGCGGCCGGCCTTGTCGGTCTGGTGGGCGTGGGCGGTGCGGGCGAGGGCCTCTACGGCGGTGAGGGGCAGCGGGGTTCGGTCGGGTTCGGTCACTCGTCCAGTGTGTCGCCCCCGCCGCCCCTACCCGTCCCATCCTCCAGGGGCTGCCGCCCCTTCGACCCCGCGTCCCTGGGGGCTGCCGCCCCCAGACCCCCGCTTCGGCCCTGAACGGGCCTCGTCCTCAAACGCCGGACGGGCTGGAATGACCGGACTGGCGTTGAAGAAGTGACGCCAGAGGCTGGGAAGCGACGCCAGACGCTGAGAAGCAACGTCAGAGGCTGAGGCGCGACGCCAGACGCTGAGAAGCGACGCGAGACGCTGAGAAGCGACGCGAGACGCTGAGAAGCGCGCCCGGCACCGGGGAGCCGGGTGGGGTCAGCGTGGGGTCGTTGTCGTCGGGCCCTCGCGGCAGATCAGGAGGAGTGCCCTGTCGTCGTTGACGTCCCTCGCGACGGCCTCGATGAGGTGCCAGGCGGCGCCGTGGAAGCCGCCGGCGACGTAGCGGTCGGCCTCGCCGGTGAGGCGGTCTATGCCCTCGACGATGTCGCGGTCGGACGTCTCGACCAGGCCGTCCGTGAACAGCATGAGCACGTCTCCGGGGCGGAGTGTGCCCTTCACGGGGTCGAACTGGGCGCCGTCGTACACGCCGAGAAGGGGGCCCTCGGCCGCCTTCTCCTCCCAGCGGCCGCTGCCCGCGCTCAGTTGCAGGCCCGGGGGGTGGCCCGCGGAGTACAGCTCGTAGTCTCCCGAGTCCAGGTCCAGGACCAGGTGGATCGAGGTCGCGAAACCCTCGTCCCAGTCCTGGCGGAGCAGGTAGCCGTTCGCCGCCGGGAGGAACGCGTGTGGGGGCAGGCTGCCCAGGAGGCCGCCGAAGGCTCCGGACAGGAGCAGGGCGCGGGAGCCCGCGTCCATGCCCTTGCCGGAGACGTCCGTCAGGACGACCTCCAGCGTGCGGCCGCCGTTCGTGCGGGCCGCGACGACGAAGTCGCCGGAGAAGGACTGACCGCCCGCCGGGCGCAGGGCCATCTCGCGGTGCCAGCCGTGCGGCAGGCTCGGGAGCTTGCTCTGGACGCGGATGCGTTCGCGCAGGTCGAAGAGCATCGTGCCGCCGCGCCGCCAGGGCACGCCGACGCGGCTGCGGAACTGCGCGATGAGGAGGCCGAAGAAGCCGCAGGCCGCCACCACCAGGACCACGCCGGGGGTCACGCGGGACGGGCCCTCCGTGTAGGGCCCGAGCTGCACCGACTCCACGATCAGGGCGGTGGCCGCCGCGGCGTACAGGCCCAGCAGGCTCGCCGGGCGCAGCAGCAGACCGCCGGCGACGATGGGGAGGACGAGCGCGGCGGGAGAGAACCACACCGGGTTGGCCATCGTCACGGCGCAGATCAGGGGAACCGTGAGGAGCAGGCCGGCCAGTGCGATCCAGTCCGAGCCGTCGCCGCGGAAGTAGTCCACCGCGCTTCTGCGCACGCCGACGCGGGCCCGGTGCCACTGCATCTTCAACCGGGCCGTGAACGTCTCGGCCGCCGTGCGCCGCTCTCGTCCTGCTGCCATTAGTTCGGGACCCTATCCATCGGACCAGCTGCTTGGCACGGGAGGTCCCACTTGTCCCCCGTCCGAGGTTCAACTTCACAGTGAACTTCACAGAAAGCGGTCTCGCCGCCGTCAACGAGAAATTCCCTCGCTCGTCCCGCAATGCCCTGGTACGCATGGTTCATGGCGAAAGACAGTGCGAGCCACCAGGGGAACTCCGGCCGTCCCGAGCTGCGGGTGCTGCGGCAGGACGAGTGGGACATCTGGTACGACACCCTCATCCGCGCCTTCGGCGGTGTCCCGGAGACGGCCGAGGAACGGGATTTGTGGAGGTCCCTCACCGAGTTCGACCGTTCCCTCGGCGCCTGGGACGGGGGCGAGTGCGTCGGCACGGCAGGGGCCTTCAGCTTCCGGCTGACCGTGCCGGGGGGCGCGTCGGTGCCCGCGGCCGGCGTCACGATGGTCGGCGTCGCCGCCACGCACCGTCGGCGCGGCGTCCTGACGTCGATGATGCGCCGGCAACTGGAGGATGTGCGTGAGTGGGGCCCGCCGCTCGCCGTGCTGACCGCCTCCGAGCCGGAGATCTACGGCCGGTTCGGGTACGGCGTCGGCACCTTGCACGTGAACGCCGAGATCGACACGACCCGCGTCCGGCTGTCCGTGCCGCCCGGCACCGACGACGTACGCCTGCGCTACGCCGTACCTGGCGACGTCCTCGACGTGTGCGAGGCGGTGTACGCGCGCAAGGTGGCCGACCGGCCCGGAATGCTCGCGCGGCTGCCCGGCTGGGAGCGGCTCGGGCTGCTCGACCCGGACAGCGAGCGGGACGGCGGGTCGCCGCTGCAGTGTGTGCTCGCGGAGCGGGACGGTGAGGTCGTCGGGTACGCGCGCTTCCACGTCAAGCCGGAGTGGGATGCCGGTGGGCCCAAGGGCTCCGTCCAGCTGCGGGACACGCAGGCCCTGGACCCGGCCGCGGAGGCCGCGCTGTGGCGGTTCCTGTTCGGGATCGACCTGACGTCCACGGTGAAGGCGTACGGGCGGCCGATGGACGAGGCGTGGCTGCACCAGGTGTCCGACATCCGGCGGTGTGCGCTGCGGGTGCGGGACTCGTTGCACGTACGGCTGGTGGACGTGGGGGCGGCGCTTCAGGCGCGGACGTATCAGGCGCCGGTGGACGTGGTGTTCGAGGTCGAGGACGCCTTCTGCCCCTGGAACGCGGGGCGTTGGCGGCTGTCCGGGGATGCCAAGGGTGCGGCGTGCGAGCGTACGACGGACGCCGCCGATCTCTCTTTGTCGGTACGGGAGTTGGGTGCGGCCTATCTCGGCGGCGTGAGCCTGGGGGCGTTGGGGGCCGCCGGGCGGGTGCGGGAGTTGCGGCAGGGGGCGTTGACGGAGGCGGCGGTCGGGTTCGCGTCTGCCGTGGTGCCGTGGTTGCCGCACGGGTTCTGACGCGCGGGTTATTCGGGCGTCGGCGGCTTCCTTACGGGGTCTGGCAGGCCGGGCACCAGAAGAGGTTGCGGGCGGCGAGGTCGGCGGTGCGGATCTCGCCGCCACAGATGTGGCAGGGCAGGTTGGCCCTGCGGTAGACGTAGACCTCGCCGCCGTGGTCGTCGACGCGCGGCGGGCGGCCCATCGCCTCCGGGGTGTGCTGCGGGCGGACGGTGTCGATGCGGTTGTTGCGGACGCCCTCGTGCATGAGCTCGACGAGGTCGGTCCAGATCGCGTCCCACTGGGTGAGGGTGATGTCCTTGCCGGCGCGGTACGGGTCGATGCGGTGGCGGAAGAGGACCTCGGCTCGGTAGACGTTGCCGACGCCCGCGATGACCTTCTGGTCCATGAGGAGGGCGGCGATGGTGGTGCGGCTGCGGGAGATCCGCCGGTAGGCCAGGTGCGGGTCGGCGTCGTCCCGGAGCGGGTCGGGGCCGAGGCGGGCGTGTATCGCCTGCTTCTCGGTGGGGGTGATCAGGGCGCAGGTGGTGGGGCCGCGGAGGTCTACGTAGGCGGTGCTGTTCGCCAGGCGCAGGCGGACGGTGTCCGTGGGTGGGGGTGCGGGGGTGGCGCCGAAGTTGACCTTGCCGAAGAGGCCGAGGTGGATGTGGATCCAGTCGGTGGCGCGGAAGCCCAGGAAGAGGTGTTTGCCGTGGGCCTCGGTGTGGGTGAGTTCCGAGCCGGTCAGGAGTTCTGCGGCGTCCGAGAACTTGCCCTGGGGGCTGGTGACGTGGGGGGTCGTGCCGAGGAATGCGGTGGAGTAGTCCTGGGCCAGGCGGTGGATGGTGTGGCCCTCGGGCACGGGGACTCCTTTTTCGTCTGCGGGTGGGTGGGCTGAGGGCAGGTTTTCGCCCCCGCCGCCCCTACCCGTCCCATCCTCCAGGGGCTGCCGCCCCTTTCGACCCCGCTCTCCTGGGGGCTGCCGCCCCCAGACCCCCGCTTCGGCCCTGAACGGGCCTCGTCCTCAAACGCCGGACGGGCTGAGAGATGCCGGCCGGCGCCGAGAAGCGGGGCTGGGGACGGCCGTGCTCGTCCTCAGACGCCGGACGGGCTGGAATGCCTGGACCGGCGTTGAGAGGTGAAGCCCCCGTCGCGGGGGGCTACTGCTGGGGGTGGTGCGGGGGGATCGGGGGGAGGTCGCCGGTCGTTTCGTAGGTGGCCAGCATGTTGATGCGGCGGGTGTGGCGCTCGTCACCGGAGTACGGGGTGCCGAGGAACGTCTCCACGAACTTGGTCGCCTCGTCCAGCGTGTGCATGCGCGCACCCACCGCGACGACGTTCGCGTTGTTGTGCTGGCGGCCCAGCGACGCCGTCTCCTCGCTCCAGGCCAGCGCCGCGCGGACGCCCTTCACCTTGTTCGCGGCGATCTGCTCGCCGTTGCCCGAGCCGCCGATCACGATGCCGAGGGAGTCGGGGTCCGCGGCCGTCTTCTCCGCCGCGCGGAGGCAGAAGGGCGGGTAGTCGTCCTGGGCGTCGTAGATGTGAGGGCCGCAGTCGACCGGGTCGTGGCCCGCCGCCTTGAGCCAGTCGACGAGGTGGTTCTTGAGTTCGAAGCCCGCATGGTCGGAGCCGAGATACACGCGCATGGAACGAGTGTGACACGGCTGTTTCGGGGCAGCAGCGCCGGGTGTCGGGCGTGTTTATTGTGATGCGCGCCATGGAAGCTCAAGGAAACCTCAAGTAACAATCACGAATCAAAGGTTCCCGAATTCGTTCTCCTCGGATTCACTGGTCCGACTCGTACGCCGCTCCATCACCGCTCGTACGAGAACCGCTCCCCACGGCTCAAAGGAAATCCGTTCCATGACTTCGCAGCCGACGCAGAAGGCGGCCGGACCGGCCGTCGGCGGCCACGGCCTACAGGCCGGGCTCAAGAACCGCCATCTGTCCATGATCGCCATCGGTGGCGTCATCGGCGCCGGACTCTTCGTCGGGTCCAGCTCCGGTATCGCCACCGCGGGACCCGGCATCCTCCTGTCCTACGCCCTCGTCGGCACGCTCGTGGTGCTGGTGATGCGGATGCTGGGTGAGATGTCCGCGGCCAACCCGACGTCCGGGTCGTTCTCCGCCCACGCCGACCGGGCGCTCGGGCCCTGGGCCGGTTTCTCCATCGGCTGGCTGTACTGGTTCTTCTGGGTGGTCGTGCTGGCGGTCGAGGCGACCGCCGGTGCGGAGATCCTGGAGGGCTGGATCCCGGCCGTTCCGCAGTGGGGCTGGGCGCTCATAGTGATGGTGGTGCTGACCGCCACCAACCTCGTCTCCGTCGGGTCGTACGGCGAGTTCGAGTTCTGGTTCGCGGGCATCAAGGTCGTCGCCATCGCCGCGTTCATCGTCATCGGCGGACTGGCCGTATTCGGGCTGCTGCCGGGCGTCGACAGCGAGCACGCCGGGCTGAGCAACCTCACCGACCACGGCGGCTTCCTGCCCAACGGTGCCGGCGCGATCCTCACAGGTGTGCTGCTCGTCGTCTTCTCCTTCATGGGCAGCGAGATCGCCACCCTCGCCGCCGGTGAGTCCGAGAACCCGCAGCAGGCCGTCACCAAGGCCACCAACAGCATCATCTGGCGGGTCGCCGTCTTCTACCTCGGCTCGATCTTCGTCGTGGTGGCCCTGCTGCCCTGGGACAGCAAGTCCATCGCCGACAAGGGCTCGTACGTCGCCGCGCTGGACTCGCTCGGCATCGCGCACGCCGGTCAGATCATGAACTTCATCGTGCTGACCTCGGTGCTGTCCTGTCTCAACTCCGGCCTCTACACCGCCTCCCGCATGGCCTTCTCGCTCGGCCAGCGCGGGGACGCGCCGAAGTCCTTCGCCCGCACGACCGGCAACGGCGTGCCGCGGACGGCGATCCTCGTCTCCGTCGTGTTCGGCTTCGTGGCCGTGTTCTTCAACTACAAGTTCCCGGACTCCGTCTTCCTCTTCCTGGTCAACTCCTCCGGTGCGGTCGCGCTGTTCGTCTGGCTGGTGATCTGCTTCTCGCAGCTGCGCATGCGGAAGATCATCCAGGCCGAGGCGCCGGAGAAGCTGGTCGTGAAGATGTGGCTGTACCCGTATCTGACCTGGGCGACGGCCGCGCTGATCGTGTTCGTCCTCGGCTACATGCTGACCGACACCGAGCACGACGGGCGCTCGACCGTGCTGTTGTCGCTGCTGGTGGCGGCGATCGTGCTGGTCATCGCCTTCGTGAAGCAGCGGGTCGGCGGCGGGCACTCGGCGGTTGCCGGGGCGGCTGACGGGGCTGCTGACGGGACGACTGCCGGAGCGCCTGCTTCGGATGCGCCGCGCGACGAGATCAAGACCAGCTGAGGCGTCGTGGCCTTTGGGGCCCTGAGGTGCGTGCGTGCGCTCACCTCAGGGCCCGACCCATGTCCCGGTCCATGTCCCGGCCCGTGTTTCGGCCCACTCCCGATCCACGTCCGATCCGTGTCCCGGACCATGTGCCGTCACAGCACCGTGAAACTGTCCCTCACCTTCTCGTAGGTCCTGAGGGCCTGCGCCTCGATGTCCGGCTGGTACCACGTGTTGATCTGGTACGACTTGCCGTCCACGGTGAAGCCCAGCAGCCGGGCGTGCCAGGGGGCGCCCTGGAGGGTGAAGGTGTACTCCCAGACCACCGCCGGGTGACCGCGGAACGTCGTCCGTTCCAGGCGGATCTTGCGGTACTGGCCCTGCTGCGCGTTCTCCTCCGACTTGCTCCACGAGTCCATCAAGTCGTCGCGGGCCAAGGACGATTTGCCGGCGAGTTCCTGTTTGGCGTCCGGGGAGGTGTAGTGGACCTCCGACCCCGTCTTGACGTCCCGCCGCCAGCCCTCGGGTGTCACCCACGCGAACCCGCCCGCCTCCCGGCGCGCTCCGGGCGGCAGGCTCTGCGGCCTCGACGTGCCCTCGACCGTGGAGGACCGGGTGCCGCCCGGGGAGGATGTCGTCGGTGTGGCGGAACCCGCCTGATTGTCCTTGGGTGGATCGGAGTTGGCCGCCAGGATGACCGCTACGGCAGCGCCCGCGACCGCGATTCCGGCGGCGGCGATGAGGCCGGTGCGGCGGCGCCCGCGCCGGGATCGGGGTCGGGGTCGGGCCGGGGCCGCGGGGCCTGGTAGCTCGCCGGGCGGCATGGCGTGGGCCGATCCCGCGGCGCCGGGCACGAGCTCCGGCTCCGGGGCCGGCCGTCGCTCGGTCACCGCTTCGGCGCGGGACAGGGAGACGCCGGCACGGCGGGGTCCGGCGCCCTTGGGAGTGCCGGTCGGGACCGGTGAGCGCACCTCCGCCTCCCCAACGCCTCCACCGGACTCGCCTCCGAGGTCCGTTCGGGGGCTTCCCGCGCCCTCGGTCACCGTCGAGGGCTGTGGCGGTATCGCGTCGTGTACGGCTGCCGGCTGCCGGGGGTCGGGTGGGGCGCAGGCGCGGGAGGCTTCAAGGGAGGCGGGCGTGGATGTGGGGGGCCTCGGGGTGGCTGGGGTCACCGGGTCCGGCGGGGGCTCGGGGTCGGGGGTGCGTGCCGTCCTGGGCTCGGGGGCGGGCTGAGGGCTGCCGTTGGGGTCGGGCCTGCGTGTGGTTTCGGGCTGGGGGCGAGGTGCGGGATCGGCTCGGCGGATGGGCTCGGGCCCTGGATGGGGCTCGGGCTCGGAGCCGGGGTGGGGCTCGGACCAGGCAAGGGACTCGGACTCAGGCGCGCGTTCGGCCCCCTGGGCAGCCACGAGCCCACCCGCCGGCCCGTTCAGCTGCCCGTAAAGCTGCCCGCCCACCGGCCCAACTTCCGGAGCTGCAGCGGCCGTTGCCTCCGGCTCGGGCGCCGTACCACTCGCAGAACCCGCGGGCTCCGTACCCGAGCGCCCGGCAGCAGCCGCAGGCGCCCCTCCCCCGACCACCCGCATCGTCGGCGTAGGCGCCGGAAACGCGACCGGCTGCAGTGCCGTCTCCAGGTCGTCCAGGCCGGGGCGGATCGATGGTTCCTTCTCCAGCAGGGCGGCGAGGATGTCCCTCAAGGGGCCTGCGGTCGCCGGGAGTTCGGGCTCCTCGTACAGGACCGCGTGCAGGGTCGCCAGGGTCGTGTCCCTGGAGAAGGGGGAACGGCCGGCGAGGGCCGCGCTCAGGGTGGCGCCCAGGGACCAGACGTCGGACGGGGGGCCCTGGGGGCGGCCGGAGATGCGTTCGGGGGCCATGTAGTCGGGGGAACCGACCAGCATGCCGACCATGGTGAGGGCCTTCGCGTCCTGGATCGCCGCGATGCCGAAGTCGGTCAGGACCACCCTGCCCCGCCCGCTCACCGCTTCCGGCTCCACCAGGACGTTGCCCGGCTTGATGTCCCGGTGCAGCACACCTCGGGCGTGGACCTGGCGCAGTGCCGCCACCAGCCCGAGGCCGATCCGGGCCGCCGCGCACGGGCCCAGCGGGCCCTCCTCGGCCATGATGCGTTCCAGGGAGCGGCCGGCCACCAACTCCATGACGATCCACAGGCGTTCGCCCTCGTCGACCACGTCGTAGACCCGTACGACGTTGGGGTGGTCGATCCGCGCCGTCGCCCTCGCCTCCCGCAGGGTGCGCTCCCGGCGCGTGCGCGTGTCCTCCGGGTCGAGGCCGTCGATGCGCATTTCCTTCACGGCGACCAGACGGTCGAGTATTTCGTCGACCGCCCGCCACACCCGCCCCATTCCACCCTGGCCGATACTCTCGACCAATCGATAGCGCCCCGTCACCAGTAAACCCGGAACCCCACCGCTTCTCGTATTTCCCATATTCCCCGGCAAACCACTGCACCCCCCTCTGCGCCGCATCGGACATCCGCGACTGAAACACAATGGTCACACTTCACGCCGTACCAGCATAGTGCGGAGAAATCTTGTGGTAGCTCTTCAAGTACTGCGAATTCAGGCGCAGGCAAGGGGGACGAACATGAGTTCTCGTCGCACGACGGCCATCGTGGGATCGCTGGTCGCGACATCTTTCTCGGCAGTGATGATCCTTTCCGCCACTGCCGGCGCGGATGACCAGGGTCCCGGCAGCAGCAAGGGGGGAAAGGTCATCGACGAGGCGCCGGCAGGGGTGGAACTGGCCACTCTGCTGCCCGAAAAAATCTCGGTGGACAACAGTTCGCAAGAGACCGAACTCACCGCCACGGTGAAGAACGAAGGGACCGAGGGCAGCGGAAAGATCAGGCTTTTGGTCGTCGGTTTCGACGGCCTTACGGTCAAGAATGTCGAGGGCTGTTCGGCGATCGAGAAGAGCGGTCTTCCGGAGGGCTCGAACAGCGGTTTCGCATGCGCACTCGACAATCTCCCGGCCGGTGAGTCGAAGTCGTACGCCGTCGATGCGACGTACGACCTGAGCAAGACCGGGAAGATCTGTCTTCCCGTCCAGACGAGTGACGGCGGGAAGACGTACTGGCAGCAGGGCCCGGTGCCGTTCGGTACGACGAACCCGTCACCCGACGCCCCGGCCACCCCGTTGCTCCTCGGCACCGACAACAAGCCGGTCGCACCGGGCGCCGACGAGCTGCCCAAGACCGGACTCGTCCGTGACGTCCTGCCGTTGGGCGCGGCCGGCGCGACGCTGATCGCGGCGGGGGCGGCCGGGCTGTGGTGGTCTCAGCTGCGGCGGCCGAGGCGGCAGGCGGACTGAGCGGAAGGCCCACGGCAAAAGAGGCTCGCCGGGTCGAAGTCGCAGTGCGACCCGGCGAGCCTCTTCCGAACGGACTACGGCGTCAGCGGTTGAGCAGCTTCCAGGTAGTGGGCAGCGCGCCCATCGCCAGAGCCGCCTTGACGGCGTCGCCGATCAGGAAGGGGGTGAGGCCGGCCGCGATCGCGGCGGTGGCCGACATGCCGGTGGCGAGGGCCAGGTACGGGACGCCGATGGCGTAGATGATCGCCTCGCCCAGCAGCATCGCGCCCGCCGTGCGCAGCGCGGTGCGGTCGGCGCCGCGGCGGGCCAGGGCGCCGACGACGGTGGCGGCGAGGATCATGCCGAGGATGTAGCCGAACGACGGGGCCGCGGCGCCGGAGGTGCCGTTCGCGAACCACGGCACGCCCGCGATGCCCGCCAGCGCGTACAGCGCGAGGGAGAGGAAGCCGCGGCCGGCGCCGAGGGCGGTGCCGACCAGCAGCACCGCGAGGGTCTGGCCGGTCACCGGAACCAGGGAGCCCGGCACGGGCACGGAGATCTGGGCCGCGAGGCCGGTGAACGCGGCGCCGCCGACGACGAGCGCGATGTCGCGGACGCGGGAGGCCGGGAGCAGGTCGGCGAGGACCTGTCCGGTGCGGGCGGGGGCGGCGGCAGCGGTGCTCATGGGGACTCCGCGGAGTGAGGGCGGTACGGGACGCAGTGACGCTATCCCAGGGGGTTTCGGTCCATCACCGTCAGTGGTCGACAAAGGCCGGATCGTGGGGTTGGTGGGCTCCGGACAAAGGGTGGGGGTTACACGGGGTTCGGGGTGATGCCGGTCACTGAGGCAGGGACGTTCAGCTCACATTTCGGGCCGTGGGGCCGACTGTAGGGTTTCACCAATCGGGCTTGGCCGCGCGTAATCCCCGGTTCACGCACCGTGCGACAAGTGTCCGCATAGTGGACAGTCTCCCCTCCTGGGCGGAGAGGCTGCCCAGACTGTGGGCGTTTTTGCCCTCTCACGCCTTGGACGAGCCGCGCCCATGCACAGCACCTCCACGGAGACGCCCCCGAAGGCGGACGGTCTCTCCCCCGGACTGAACCACGGCCTCAAGCAGCGCCATCTGTCGATGATCGCCCTCGGCGGTGTCATCGGCGCGGGCCTGTTCGTAGGCTCCGGCGCCGGTATCGCCGCCGCCGGCCCTTCGATCGTCATCGCCTACGTCCTCTCCGGCCTCCTCGTGATGCTGGTGATGCGGATGCTCGGCGAGATGTCCGCCGCGTATCCCTCCTCCGGCTCCTTCTCGGCGCATGCCGAGCGGGCGATCGGCCCCTGGGCGGGCTTCACGGCCGGCTGGTCGTTCTGGGTGCTGCTGTGCACGGCCGTCGGCCTGGAGGGCATCGGCGCCGCGAAGATCGTCACGACCTGGCTGCCGCACACGCCCGAGTGGGCGTGGGTGGCCCTGTTCATGGTCGTCTTCTGCGGCGCGAACCTGGCCGCCGTGAAGAACTTCGGCGAGTTCGAGTTCTGGTTCGCCGCCCTGAAGGTCGGCGCGATCGCGCTGTTCCTGGTGCTGGGCGGGCTGGCCATCGCGGGCGTACTGCCGGGCACGGACGCGCCGGGCACGGCACACCTCACCGGTGAGGGCGGTTTCTTCCCGCACGGCAGCGAGGGCCTGATCATCGGCCTGCTCGCCTCGGTCTTCGCCTACGGCGGCATGGAGACGGTCACCATCGCCGCCGCCGAGTCGGAGAACCCGGTCAGCGGCGTGGCGAGCGCGGTCCGCACGGCCATGTGGCGCATCGCCCTCTTCTACATCGGCTCGATGGCGGTCGTCGTCACCCTCGTCCCCTGGGACTCCAAGGAGATCGTCGACAAGGGCCCCTACGTCGCCACCCTCGACCACCTCGGCATCCCCGGCGCCGGCCAGGTGATGAACGTCGTGGTCCTGGTCGCCCTGCTGAGCGCCATGAACGCCAACATCTACGGCTCCTCGCGCATCGCGTACTCCCTCGTCCAGCGCGGACAGGGGCCTGCGGCGCTGGGCCGGGTGTCGGGCGGGGTCCCGCGGCTCGCCGTCCTCGCGTCGTCGGTGTTCGGCTTCGTGTGCGTGGTGCTGAGCTACTGGCGGCCGGACGACGTCTTCCCCTGGCTGCTGAACATGATCGGCGCGGTCATCCTCGTCGTCTGGTTCTTCATCGCCGTCTCCCAACTGCGCCTGCGGCGCCGGCTGGAGCGGGAGACGCCGGAGAAGCTGGTCGTGCGGATGTGGGCGTTCCCGGTGCTGACGTGGGTCGCGTTGGCGGGGATGGTGGCGATCTTCGTGCTGATGGCTCGGGAGGCGGATACGCGGGTGCAGTTGTATTCGACGGGCGGCATGACGGTGGTTCTGGCGGCCGTCGGGTACGCGTGGCAGCGGGCTCGGGCCAAGGGCTGACAGCCCCTCCAACGGCACAGAAGCCCCCGTGTGATCCACACGGGGGCTTTTTGCTGTTAGCTTGTTGTTGCAAGCTACTTGCAATAAGAGCATCTGAGGGGACCCTTCATGCCCGTCTACACACTCCCGGAACTGCCCTACGACTACTCCGCGCTCGCGCCCGTGATCAGCCCCGAGATCATCGAGCTGCACCACGACAAGCACCACGCGGCCTATGTGAAGGGCGCCAACGACACGTTGGAGCAGCTCGCGGAGGCGCGGGACAAGGAGCAGTGGGGGTCGGTCAACGGCCTGGAGAAGAACCTGGCCTTCCATCTGTCCGGGCACATCCTGCACAGCATCTACTGGCAGAACATGACCGGCGAGGGCGGCGGCGAGCCGCTCGCCGCCGACGGGGTGGGTGAGCTGGCGGACGCCATCGCCGAGTCCTTCGGGTCCTTCGCGGGCTTCAAGGCGCAGCTGTCCAAGGCGGCCGCGACCACGCAGGGGTCGGGCTGGGGTGTGCTGGCGTACGAGCCGCTGAGCGGGCGGCTGATCGTCGAGCAGGTCTACGACCACCAGGGCAACGTCGGCCAGGGCGCCACGCCGATTCTCGTGTTCGACGCCTGGGAGCACGCCTTCTACCTCCAGTACAGGAACCAGAAGGTCGACTTCATCGAGGCGATGTGGGCCGTCGTCAACTGGCAGGACGTGGCCCGGCGTTACGAGGCCGCCAAGTCCCGTACGGACGTGCTGCTGCTGGCACCGTGACGGCGAGCGGCCGTATCAGTCGTCCTGCCTCGTGATCGTCTTCTCACCCTTCACGACGGCAGGCGGAAAGAAGGAAGCCCCCGCGAGGACGTGACTCGCGGGGGCTTCCCGTTGCCGGGAAGGCGGACGTCAGGGCTTACGGCCGAGGCCGCCGTGCTGGCCGATCGGCCGGGGGTCCCCGTCGTCCGGCTCGGGGCGCCACAGCGGGACGGAGACGATGCCGGGGGCCACCAGGTCCAGGCCCTCGAAGAAGGCGGCGATCTGGTCGACCGGGCGGAGGAAGTAGGGGACGGCACCGGTCTCGTTGTAGGCGTCCTGGGCCTGTTCGTAGGCCGGGTCGGTGCCTCGGGAGCCCTCGTTGAGGGAGAGGTGGCTGCCGGAGGGCAGGCCGGACAGGAGGCTGCGGACGAGGTCGCGGGCCTGGTCGTGGTCGGCGACGTGGCCGAGGATGCCGCTGAGGATCAGGGCCGTGGGGCGCGTGAGGTCGAGGGTCCGGGACGCGGCCGCGAGGATCTTGTCCGGTTCGTACAGGCTCAGGTCCTCGTAGGCGGTCGCGCCCTGCGGGGTCGACGTCAGCAGGGCGCGGGCGTGGGCCGAGACCAGGGGGTCGTTGTCGACGTAGACCACCCTCGACTCGGGAGCGAGGCGCTGGGCGACCTCGTGGGTGTTGTCGGCGGTCGGCAGTCCGGCGCCGACATCGAGGAACTGGCGTACGCCCGCCTCCGTGACCAGGTACCGGATGCTGCGGCCCAGGAAGGCACGGCTGCTGCGGGCGATGGTGACGATGCCGGGGAAGACGGCGGTGTAGGCGTCGCCGGCCGCCTCGTCCACCGGGTAGTTGTCGCTGCCGCCCAGCCAGTAGTTCCAGATGCGGGCCGAGTGCGGTACCGAGGTGTCGATCTCCGTCATGGGCCCATGGTGCTACGGGAGTTGCGGCTCGCAGGGCACATTGAGGGAGAGAAGTGCGGCGGATCCGTCGGTTCTCACGAGGAGTTCGCTGATCGCCGCGTTGCGCAGCCGCGGGAACACTCTGCGGTACTCCCCGGCCGGGATCGACAGCAGGGTGCACAGCACCAGGCGGAACAGGGTGTTGTGGGCGACGACGAGGACGCGTTCGCCCGGGTGGGCGGCGGCGATGCGGCGCAGGGCGGCGGCACCGCGGTCCGCGGCGTCGGCGGGGTTCTCCGCCCGCGGGAACGGGTGCGCCACCGGGTCGGTGCGGAAGGCCTCCGCGGCAGCCGGGTCCTCGGCCGCGAACTCCGCGAGCGTACGGCCCTCCAGTACGCCGAAGTCGCATTCGCGCAGGCCGGGTTCGCGGTGCGGGGTGAGGCCGAGGGCCCGGCAGGCGGGGTCGGCGGTGATCACGGCCCGGGAGAGGGGGGAGGTCCAGATCGCGTCGACCGGGTGGGCGGCGGCCCAGCGGCCGAGGGCCTCGGCCTGGGCGCGGCCCGTGTCGGTGAGGGCGACGTCGCTCACGCCGGCGTAACGGTTCTCGGCGTGCCAGACGGTCTGTCCGTGGCGGGCCAGCAGCAGCGTCGTATCCAGGGTCATGAGGCTGAAGTATCCCCGTCCACGTCCCCGTCCCCGCTCCTGTCCAGGCGGGCGTGTGCGTGCGCCGCGACCGGGGGTGGGAGCCAGCCTCGGGCCGTCAGGGCGTCGATGAGGCGGGCGTACGGTTCGGCGTAGCGGGTGGTGCGGTCGGGCCGGGGTTCGACGGTCGTGCCGATGCGGACCATGCCCTCCGCGGCCTCCTGGAGGCCGGGGGCCGCACCCGCGCCGTACGCCGCCAACGCGGCCATCCCCAGGGCCGGTTCCGTCTGCCGCGGTACGCGGGCCGGGCGGCCCAGGATGTCGGCGCGCAGCTGGTTCCAGTACGGGCTGCGGGCGGCGCCGCCCGTGAAGGTGAGCGGGCCGTCGACGGGGGCGCCGAGGTGGTGCAGGTAGTCCAGGCACAGTCGTTCCGCGAAGGCGACGCCCTGGAGGAGTCCGGCCCACAGGTCGGCGTCCGACTCCGGTTCGCCCAGGACCAGCGCGGAGGCGTCCGGGGCGAGGAACGGGAAGCGCTCACCGGGGGACACCAGGGGGTACGTGATCGCGCCGGACGGCTCATGGGCCGCTGCCAGCGCGTCCATGGCCGCCGGGTCGGCGCCCGGGAACGCCGCCGTGAGCACGCCCGCGCCCACGCTGGAGGCGCCGCCGGGCAGCCAACTCCCGTCAGGTGCACGGTGGTTGTAGACCACGCCGGTCGGATCCCGGACAGGGTTCGTGGCGGCGCCCTTGAGGACCAGCGTGGTGCCGAGCACCGAGTTCCAGGAGCCGGGGCTGAGGGCGGCGGAGGCGATCTGGGCCGCGCAGCCGTCGGTCATCCCGGCGATGACGGGGGTGCCGGCGGGGATGCCGGTGGCCTCGGCGGCCGTCGGGGAGACCTCGCCGAGGGGGCTGCCGGGGCGTACGACGTCGGGGAACGCCCGGTCGGGCAGCCCGAGCCGGGGCAGTGCGGTCGGCCAGGCGTCGCGCTCCAGGTCGTAGCCGGTCTTGAGAGCGTGACTGGAGTCGGCCGGGGGGAGATCACCGGTGAGGAGGGAGACGATCAGGTCCGGCTGGTGGGTGATCCGGCCCTGGCCGTAGGTCCCGGTCAGCCACAGCGCCTTCGGCAACGCCCAGGTGTCCTGCACCGCGAGCCCCGCTGCCCGCGCCCGCGCCGCCTCCTCGGCGGCGCGCCGGTCGTCGTACATCAGCGCGGGGCTCATCGGCCGCCCCGCCCCGTCCGTCAGCAGCACGGTCCCGGACGTCCCGCACACCGCGAGCGCGCCGACCCGTACCCGGGAGTGTCCGAGGAGTGCGGCCCGGGACGCCGCGCACAGCCCCTCCCACCACTCCCCCGGATCCTGCTCGTGCCGCACCCCGTCCCGCCGCCCGGCGAGCGGGGCCGAGCCGCTGCCGAGGACGGTGCCGTCCCCGGTGACCAGCAGGACCCGGACACTCTGGGTCCCCAGGTCGATCCCGAGCCACGCCTCGCGCTCGTCCGCCATCCGGACCTCCTGCCTCTTTCGGTCGTTCGCCTGCGCAGTGCCTTCTGCACCGGCGTGCCCCTCGGGCCTCACTCCCGAACATCTCGATCCGTGAACTTCTCACTCTGCACTGAGATTTTCCCCTGCGCGAGGGATTGACGCCCAACTTCCGCCGTTCCACCCTCTGTTAACGAGTCGACTCGCCGTGTTAACGCTCAGCACCCGGATGGCCGAACCCCACGTGGAGGTCACGGATGGACACGCACGCGCACGATCGCCGCCGCTTCCTCGCCCTGACCGCCGCGGCCGCCGCGACCCCGCTGCTCGCGGCCTGCGGGGCCGGATTCGGCGGTGACGACGACAAGAGCGACGGCTCGGCCGCCGACGACGTCACCGGCTCCTTCGACTGGAAGCGGGAGAAGGGCACGACCGTCAAGGCGCTGCTCAACAAGCACCCGTACACGGACGCGCTGATCGCCGACCTGAAGTCCTTCACCGAGAAGACCGGCATCAAGGTCGAGTACGACGTCTTCCCCGAGGACAACTACTTCGACAAGCTCACCGTCGACCTCTCCAGCGGGCGCGCCTCGTACGACGTCTTCATGCTGGGCGCCTACATGGTCTGGCAGTACGGGCCGCCGGGGTGGCTGGAGGACCTCGGCCCGTGGATGCGCAACTCCTCGGCGACCGGCGCCGAATGGGACCAGGCCGACTTCTTCCCGAACCTGCTCCAGGCCGACCAGTGGTCCCTCAAGGCGGGCGCGCCGCTCGGGCAGGGCGGGCAGTACGCGCTGCCGTGGGGCTGGGAGACCAACGTCGTCGCCTACAACACGGACGTCTTCAAGAAGCTAGGGCTGAAGCCCGCGGAGACCTTCGACGAGCTGCGCGAGATCGCCGGGACGATCAAGCGGAAGGCGCCGGGCGCGGGCTTCGACGGCATGTACGGGATCGCCGTACGGGGATCGAGGAGCTGGGCGACGATCCACCCGGGCTTCATGACGATGTACGCCCGCAACGGGCTCAAGGACTTCACGGTCTCCGGCGGGAAGCTCACACCCGCCATGAACAGCCCCGAGGCCGTCGCCTTCACCGAGGACTGGGCCGGCATGGTCAAGCAGGGCGGGCCGCCGTCCTGGACGTCGTACACCTGGTACCAGTGCTCCAGCGACCTGGGTGCGAAGAAGGCCGGGATGCTGTTCGACGCGGACACGGCGGCGTACTTCCAGGCGGTCGAGGGCGCGAGCCCCGCCTCCGGGAAGATCGCCTTCCATCCCGGCCCGAAGGGACCGGACGGGTCCCTCGCCACCAACATGTGGATCTGGTCGCTCGGCATGAACGCCAAGAGCAAGAAGAAGAGCGCCAGTTGGCTGTTCCTGCAGTGGGCGACCGGCAAGGAGCACCTGCTCAAGAGCGCGATCACGCACAACCACATCGACCCGGTGCGCAAATCGATCGCCGACGACTCCGCCTACAAGAACAAGATGAACAACCTCCCCGGCTTCATCGAGACCTTCGAGGCCGTCGTCGACCAGACGAAGATCCAGTTCACCCCGCAGGCCCAGTTCTTCGACGCGACCACCAGCTGGGCCTCCGCCCTTCAGGAGATCTACGGCGGCCAGGGCGCCAAGTCGGTGCTCGACGGGCTGGCGGGCGATCTCGCCGACAAGGTGGGCTAGCGCGATGGGATGGCGGCTCGCCCTGCGCCCGTACGTCCTGATCGTCCCCGCCCTGCTGCTGACCTGCGGGATCCTCTACCCCTTCGGACTCGGCCTCTACTACACGCTGTTCGACTTCTCGGCGAGCAAACCGCAGCCGGACATGGTGCGGTTCGAGAACTACGAGACCGTCTTCACGCAGGAGGCCTTCTGGAACTCGGCCTGGGTGACGGTGCTGTACGCGGTCGGGGCGGCCGCCGTCGAGACGGTGCTCGGTGTGGCCGTCGCCCTGCTGCTGCACCGGTCGACGCTCGTCGGGCGGGTACTGGAGAAGATCCTCATCCTGCCGCTGATGATCGCGCCGGTGATCGCGGCGATCATCTGGAAGCTGATGCTCCAGCCGTCGGTCGGGGTGATCAACTACCTGCTGAGACCCTTCGGCCTCGGCGGCGTCCAGTGGACGGACACCCCGACCGGGGCCCTGCTGTCGTCGATCGCGGTGGACGTCTGGGTCTACACCCCGTTCGTGGCGATCCTCGCCCTCGCCGGCCTGCGCTCGCTGCCCGCCTCCCCCTTCGAGGCGGCGGCCGTCGACGGGGCGGGCTGGTGGTACACCTTCCGGCGGCTGACGCTGCCGATGCTGTGGCCGTACGTCCTCGTCGCGGTGATCTTCCGGTTCATGGACTCGCTGAAGGTGTTCGACATCATCTACGCCCTGACGGAGGGCGGGCCCGGCGACTCGACGGTGGTCCTCCAGATCCGCGCCTACCTGGAGGCGATCCGGTTCCAGCGCTACTCGTTCGGCATCAGCTACACGATCGTGCTCTGGGCGGTCGTGTATCTCGCCGCGATGGTGCTGGTGAAGCACCTCGGCAAGATCCAGCGGAAGGCGGCGGAGGTGAAATGACCATGCGCAAGCGCCTGTTGGGGTGGCTGGCGGACGCCGCCCTCATCCTCTACTTCGTCTTCGCGCTGTTCCCGATCGCCTGGATGGTGATCCTCTCCCTGAAGCCGACGAACGAGCTGTTCTCCACGTACTTCTCCTTCTCCCCCACCCTCGACGGCTACCGCACGGTCCTCGGCGACAGCGAGGGCATCCCGTTCGTCCGCTTCTTCGTCAACAGCCTGGTCGTGTCGCTGGGCGCGGTGGCCCTGTCCCTCCTCGTCGGCCTTCCGGCGGCGTACGCCTCGGCGCGCTGGCGGTTCAAGGGCTCGGAGAACCTGATGTTCACGCTGCTGTCGTTCCGGTTCGCACCCGAACTCACCGTGATCATCCCGCTGTTCGTGCTCTACCAGAAGCTCGGCCTGTTCGACACGTACGTCGGCATGATCTGGGTCCTGCAGCTGGTCACCCTCCCCCTGATCGTGTGGATCATGCGGTCGTACTTCGCCGACCTCACGCCCGAGCTGGAGCAGGCGGCGCTGCTGGACGGCTACAGCCGCAAGCAGGCCTTCTTCAAGGTGGCGATCCCGCTGGTCAAGCCGGGCATCGCGGCCGTGTCGCTGCTGGCGTTCATCTTCGCCTGGAACAACTTCGTCTTCCCCCTCATCCTCACCTCCAACGAGGCCCAGACCGTGACCGTGGGCGCCCTGTCCTTCCTGGGCGGCGACCGGCCCAAGTACAACCTCACGGCCGCCGCCGCCCTCGTCTCCGTCGTACCACCGCTGCTGCTCGCGCTGACGATCCAGCGGTATCTGGTGCGGGGGCTGTCGTTCGGGGCGGTGAAGTCATGAGCCCGGCCATCGCACTGCGCGGGATCAGGAAGACGTACGGAAAGACCGCGGCCCTCGACGGTCTCGAACTGGAGGTGGCGGAGGGCGAGTTCTTCTGCCTGCTCGGCCCGTCGGGCGCGGGCAAGACGACCACGCTCAAGACGGTCGCCGGGCTGGAGCTCCCCGACGCCGGCACGATCGAACTCGACGGCAAGGACATGCGGGGCATCGAGCCGTACGACCGGGGCGTCGCGATGTGCTTCGAGAGCTACGCCCTGTACCCGCACAAGTCGGCCTACGACAACCTGGCCTCGCCGCTGCGCTCCCCGCGCCACCGCCTCCCCGCCGCGCAGGCCCGGGAGCGGATCGGCGAGATCGCCGAACTCCTCGGGATCTCCGCCCTGTTGGACCGCCCGGTCGGCCAGTTGTCCAACGGCCAGCGGCAGCGCGTCGCCCTGGGCCGGGTCCTGGTCCGCCCCGCCCGCGCCTTCCTCCTCGACGAGCCCCTGTCCCACCTGGACGCCAAGCTGCGCCAGCAGATGCGGGCCGAGCTGAAGGCGATCGGGGCGGTGCGGCACACGACCACCCTCTACGTCACCCATGACTCCGTCGAGGCACTGGCGCTCGGCGACCGGATCGGGGTGATCCGGGAGGGGCGGATCGTGCAGACGGGGACGCGGGAGGAGATCTGGTACCGGCCCTGTGACACGGAGGTGGCACGGGCCTTCGGACGGCCGCGGATCAATCTGCTGCCGGGGACGGTGACGCGGGACGGCGGCTTCCGGTCGGCGGACGGGGAGATCGAACTGCCGGTCGGTGCGCAGGCGGCTCCCGGCACCGAGGTGCTGATCGGACTGCGGCCCCGCGACATCACCCTGCACGGACCCGGTCACCGGCTCACCGGCACCGTCTATGTCACCGAGGTGCTCGGGCGGTCGGTCGAGGTCACCGTCCGGCTGGGCGAGCAGCAGGTGTCGCTGGTCGCCCCGCGCTCCGACACGAGCGGGCTGCGGCCCGACGATCCGGTCCGGCTGTCGGTCCGGCCTGAGAACCTGCTGCTGTTCGAGGCCGACCGGCCGCAGCGTCCAGGACGACGGATCGAGAAACGATGAGCAACAACAGCGCACAGCAGGGTCCTGCCGCCCGCCAGGCCGCCATGGCCGAGCGGGTGCTGGCCGAGGGTTCGGCGACCGCCGCCGAGCTGGCCGAGCGCTTCGGGGTGAGCCTGATGACCATCCACCGGGACCTCGACGAGCTCGAACGGCAAGGCATCGTGAGGAAGTTCAGAGGCGGGGTGACGGCCCAGCCGTCCGGTGTCTTCGAGTCGAACGTGCAGTACCGCCTGAAGACCATGCGCGCCGAGAAGGCCGCCGTCGCCGACCGCGCCCTGAAGCTGATCGAGCCCGGCATGGCGATCATGCTGGACGACTCCACGTCCACCCTGGAGATAGCCCGCGGGCTGCGCCTCGGCGAGGTCACCCCGCTCACGGTCGTCACCAACTTCCTGGAGGCCATCAACCTCCTCTCCGACCAGCGCGGCATCCACCTCATGGCGCTCGGCGGCGACTACGACCCGCTGCACTCCTCCTTCCTCGGCGTGTCCTGCGTCGAGGCGATAGAGCAGCTGCGCGTGGACGTCTGCTTCACCTCGACGTCGGCCGTGCGCGGGGGCTACGCCTACCACCAGGAGCAGCACATCGTGTCGGTGAAGCGGGCCATGCTCGACGCGGCCGCCCGCAACGTCCTGCTGATAGACCACACCAAGCTCGCCAGGGTCGCCCTGCACCGGGTGGTCCCCCTCTCCCGCTTCGACCTGCTCCTCGTGGACGACGGGGCGTCGCCCGAAGCACTGCGGGACCTGGACGAGCACAAGGTCACCTACGAAGTCTGCGCGAAGCCGGCGACCGTGACGAAGGGCAGCGATGACCGAGCTGGAGCTACGTGACCTGCGCAAGACCTACCGCGCGCGGGGCCGCCCGGCGGTGGACGCCGTGCGCGGCATCGACCTGGCCCTGCGCTCCGGCGAGCTGCTCGGCCTCCTCGGCCCGTCGGGCTGCGGGAAGTCGACGACCCTGCGGATGATCGCCGGGCTGGAGACGGTGACCGGCGGGGACATCCTGGTCGGCGGGGCGTCGGTGACCGCCCGCCCGGCGCAGCAGCGCAACATCGGGGTCGCCTTCGAGAACTACGCCCTCTACCCGCCCCTCACGGTGGCGGAGAACCTGGCCTTCGGCCTGAAGGCACGGCGCCGGGCCGACCGGGGCGACGTCGACCGCAAGGTCAAGGACATCGCCGAGCGCGTGGACCTCACCGCCATCCTCGACGCCCGCCCCGCCGGCCTCTCCAGCGGCCAGAAGCAGCGGGTCTCCCTGGCCCGCGCCTTGATCCGCGAGCCGGACGTCCTCCTCCTCGACGAGCCCCTCTCCCACCTGGACGCGGCCCAGCGCGACACGACCCGCCGCGAACTCAAGCGCATCCAGCGCGACCTGGGCCACACCACCATCCTGGTCACCCATGACCAGGAGGAGGCCCTCTCCCTCGCCGACCGGATCGCCGTGATGAAGGACGGCGTCATCCAGCAGCTCGGCACCCCGTACGAGATCTACGACAGCCCGGCCAACGTCTTCGTCGCGGACTTCGTCGGCGAGCCCGCGATCAACCTTTTGCCCGGCGTCGCGGACGGCGACGGTCACGCCCGCCTCTCCGACACGCTGCGGATCGCCGTGCCGGTGCCGGTGGCGGCGGGCCGGGAGGTGGTGGTCGGCATCCGCCCCGAGGACCTGAGCCTGACCGGCGCCGACGGCCTGCCCGCCCGCGTCGTCGCCCACGAACCCCTCCTGGAGTCGGGCATCGCGACCCTCGCCCTCGACGGCATCGAGCGCCCCCTCGTCGTCCTCACCGACCCCGAGGTACGCCTCGCCCACGACGACCGCGTCCAGGTCACCGCCGACCCTGACCTCACCCATGTCTTCGACGCCGAGACGGGAGACTCCCTCAGATGACCAACGGGAACAGCGTGCGCGTGGTGGCCGCCGGCGACCACTTCATCCTGCCGTCGCTCATCAGAGAGGCGCTCGCTCACGAACCGGCCTGCGACGTGGCCGAACTGACCCTCGGCTGGCCGCTCGACCCCTTCGGCCCGGTGGCCGAGGTGACGGAGGCGAGCGACGCCGAGGACGAGCTGATCGAGGCGCTCGCGGGAGCCCAGGTGCTGGTCACCCAGATGGGCCCGGTGACCGAACGCGTCCTCGACGCCTGCCCGGACCTGCGCCTGGTCGTGGTCTGCCGGGGCGGCCCGGTGAACGTCAACCTGGACGCGGCCAAGCGGCACGACGTCCGCGTCTGCTACGCCCCCGGCCGCAACGCCGCCGCCACCGCCGAGTTCACCGTCGGCCTGATGCTGGCGGCCCTGCGCCGCATCCCCCAGGCCCACGACCTCCTGGCCCGGCGGGGGAGCTGGGAGGGGGCGACCTACTACACGTACGAGCACAGCGGCCTGGAGCTGGAGGACCTCCCGGTCGGGCTGGTCGGCTACGGGGCGGTGGGCAGCAGGGTCGCGCGCGTGCTGTGCGCGTTCGGGGCACGGGTGATGGTCTACGACCCGTACGTCCACCATCACGAGATCCACGGCCTGCGCCTCGCCTCCCTCGACGAACTCCTGCGCCGCTCCCGGGTGATCACCCTGCACGCCCGCCTCACCACCGAGACGCGCGGCCTGATCGGCGCCCGCGAACTCGCCCTGCTGCCACGGGGCTCGGTGGTCGTGAACGCCGCCCGGGGTCCGCTGCTGGACGAGGAGGCGCTGTGCGCAGCCCTGGAGAACGGCCACTTGTCGGCGGCGGCCCTGGACACCTACGTACAGGAACCGCTCCCCCCGGACTCACGCCTGCACGCCCTGGCCGACCGGGTCGTCCTGACCCCGCACCTGGGCGGGGCGTCCCGCGCGGTCGCGGAGAAGGCGGCGGCGATCGCTGCGGCGGAGGTGGCCCGCTGGGTACGGGGGGAGCCACTCGCGCATTGCCTGACCTGAGGGCCGATTTGGGCGCGTGCCCACCAACCTCACTGGTCCGACGACACCGGCACTCAGCGCCCCGTAGGCGACCGAGCCAAAGAAGGTGATGGGAATGTACGTCGGTATCGATGTAGGCACGTCCACGGTGAAGGCCGCCGCGTTCGACCCCGAGGGCCGTGAACTGGCCGTCGCTGCCCGCCCGGTGGCCCTCGCCCTGCACGGCGGCGTCGTCGAGCAGGACATGGACGAGCTGTACGGTGCGGTCGTGGCCGTGCTCCGCGAGGTCACCGAGCGCGCCCCGGAGCCGGTCGAGCTGGCCGGGCTCACCGGGCAGGGCGACGGCGTCTGGCTGGTCGACGCGGACGGGCGTCCGGTGCGCCCCGCCGCCTCCTGGATGGACGGCCGCGCGCACGAACTCGTCGACCGCTGGCTGGCGGACGGCACCTTCGAGACGGTGTTCCGGCGCACCGGCAGCGCGATGTTCCCGGGCTGTCCGGGGCCGCTGCTGGCGTGGCTGGACAGTCACGAGCCGAAGGCGCTGGATGCCGCGAGGGCGGCCCTGTACTGCAAGGACATGGTGTTCCAGCGGTTGACGGGGGCGGGTCCGACGACGGATGTCTCGGACGCGTCGATGCCGTTCCTGGACCCGCGTACCCGGACGTACGACAACCGGGTCGTGGAGCTGCTCGGCCTGACCCACCGCCGAGGCCTGCTCGCCCCGGTCAGCGACCCGATAGCGACGGCGCGGACCCACGCCGCGGCCGAGGGCCTCCCGCCCGGCACCCGTATCGCGAACGGCCCGTACGACCTGCCGGCCTGCGCGCTGGGCGCGGGAGTCACGCGCCCCGGCGACGGTCTGCTGATCGTCGGCACCTGTCTGGCCAGCCTCGTCGCGACGACCGATCTCGACCTGACCGGCGAACCGGCCGGCCTGTACATCAACACGGACCGCCCGGGCCACTGGCTGCGGGCGATGCCCGCGATGGTCGGTACGGCGGCGCTGGACTGGGTGCTGTCGACGACGGGGGTCCGGCACGAGCAGGTCGACGGGCTGCTGGCCGAGACACCCCCCGGGGCGAACGGCGTACGCGTCCTCCCGTACTTCGCGCCCTCCGGCGAGCGGGCCCCCTTCGTCGAACCCCGCCTGCGCGCCGAACTGACCGGTGTCTCCCTGGAGTCGACCCCCGCCGACCTGGTCCGGGCGACCTGCGAGGGCATCGGTTACGCGGCCCGGCACTGTCTGGAGGCGGCGGGGCTGACCGGCACGCTGGCGGTGTGCGGCGGCGGTACCCGCAGCCCGGCCTGGATGCGGCTGCTCGCCGATGTCCTGGGGCGTCCCCTGCGTGTCGTCGAGGGCGAGGTGGGCGCGCGGGGCGCGGTGCTGGCGGCGGCCGAGCGGTACGGGGTGGCGCTGGACGCGGCGGCGTGGACGCGGCCGACGGCCGTGGTCGAGCCGGACGGGGGGCGGGCGGCGTACTACACGAAGGGCTATGAGGAACACCTCACCCGGCTGGCGGAGGCAAGGAACCGGGCGCGCGCCTGAACTCTCTCCCGTACAACTCCCCTACTGCGAAAGGGAACCGCATGCCAGTGAGACGTCGATCGCTCCTGCTCGCGGCCGGAGTCGGCACGGCGGCCGCCGCCGTGCCCGCTCCGGTGGCGGCCGCGTCCCGGCCGGCCGGTCCGGTCGTCATCGGCCACCGCGGCGCCGCGGGCTGGCGCCCCGAACACACGGCGGCTTCCTACACGTACGCCGTGCAGACCGGCGCCGACTGGATAGAACCGGACCTCGTCCCGACGAAGGACCACGTCCTGGTGGTCCGGCACGAGAACGAGATCTCGCAGACGACGGACGTGGCGTCGCACCCGGAGTTCGCGGGCCGCCGTACGACGAAGACGGTGGACGGGCGGTCGGTGACCGGCTGGTTCACGGAGGACTTCACGCTGGCGGAGCTGAAGTCGCTGCGGGCGGTGGAGCGGCTGCCGCTGGTGCGCAACCGCAACACCGTGTTCGACGGCCGTGAGGAGGTGCTCACCTTCCAGGAGGTGGTCGACCTGGCGCGCCGGCTGTCGAAGGCGTACGGCCGTACGGTCGCCGTCTTCCCGGAGACCAAGCACCCCACGTACTTCCGCGGGCTGGGCCTGCCCCTGGAGCCGAGGCTGGCGCAGGTGATCCGCCGCAACCGCCTGGGCCGGCGCGAGTGTGTCGTGCAGTCCTTCGAACCGACGAGTCTCAAGCGGATCGCGGCGGAGCGGCTGGGGGTGCCGCTGTGGCAGGCGCTGGGGACGACGGGTGGGCCGTACGACCTGGTCTCGGCCGGTGATCCGACGACGTACCGGGACATGATGACGCCGGCGGGGCTGGCGCGGATCGCCGAGTACGCCGAGTGGATCGGGCCGGACAAGTCGTCGCTCGTGGGCACCCCGGTCCTCGCGGACGCCCATGCGGCGGGGCTGCGGGTGGGGCCGTACACCTTCCGGGCGGAGAACCAGTTCCTGCCGGCGGACTTGCGGCGCGGCAGCGGAGCGAACGATTTCGGGGACGCGTTCGCGGAGTACGCGCTGTACTACGGGATGGGGGTCGACGCGGTGGTGACCGACTTCCCGGATCTGGCGGTGATGGCGAGGAGGGGTTGATGGGGACGCGTGTACTGGACTGCCCGAAGTGCGGCACCATGCAGGTCTTCCGGGAACTCAACAAGGAGGAGAGGGCGGCGGTCCGTGCGGAGATGGAGAATCCCCGCTATTACGTGGCCAACCTCTGGCGCTGCACCGCCAAGGGCTGCCGGACGTACTTCCCTCAGTTCAACAAGGCCGGCTACGGCCTCCTCCCCGAAGAGTTCGGTGAGGAGGCCGCCGGGAAGTGACCGCTACAGGTTGCTGAAGTCCGGCCCCTTGGTACGGGTGCGCTTGATCTCGTAGAACCCCGGTACGGAGGCCACGGCGAGGGTGCCGTCCCACAGCTTCGCGGCGTCCTCGCCCTGGGGGGCGGGGGTGACGACGGGGCCGAAGAACGCGATCTGCTCGCCGTCGGCGCCGGGGACGGCGATGACGGGGGTGCCGACCTCCTGGCCGACCTTGTCGATGCCCTCCTTGTGGGAGGCGCGCAGCTGCGGCTCGTAGGGGGTGCCGTCCCAGTGGTCCATGAGGGAGTCCGGCAGGCCGACGTCCTTCAGGGCGGCGGCGACGGTCTCCTTGCCCGGGCCCTCCTCCTTGTTGTGGATGCGGGTGCCGAGCGCGGTGTAGAGGTCGCCGAGCACCTCGGCGCCGTGCTCCTCCTGTGCCGCGATGACGACCCGGACGGGACCCCATGCCTTGGTCTCGAGCAGTTCGCGGTACTGCTCGGGCAGTTCGTCGAGCTTGTCCTCGTTGAGGACGGCCAGGCTCATGAGATGCCAGCGGACCTCTATGTCGCGGAGCTTCTCCACCTCAAGCACCCAGCGCGAGGTCATCCAGGCCCAGGGGCACAGGGGGTCGAACCAGAAGTCGACGGGGGTCTTGTCCGACATGTCTCTCCTCAAGGGGAAGCGTTTCCCCGGGGAACGTTCCCGGTCGGTCCGGCCATTCCCGGCTGCTCCGCGGCGGGAGCTCATGGCAGGATCAGGGCTGTCCGCATACTGAACACCATCCGAGGGAGTGGCACCCGTGCCCGGTGAGAATCTGTCCCGCGACGAGGCCCGGGAGCGGGCCGCCCTGCTGTCCGTCGACGGGTACGACGTGTCCCTCGACGTCCGTTCCGCCGTCGGCGACCGGGCCCCGGAGAGCGAGGAGCCGCGCACCTTCCGCTCCGTCACCACGATCCGCTTCCGCTGCGCCGAGCCCGGCGCCACCAGCTTCGCGGACCTGATCGCGCCGAGTGTGACGGCCGTCTCCCTCAACGGCAAGGACCTGGACCCCAGCGAGGTCTTCGACGGCTCGCGGATCACCCTGGAGGACCTCGCCGCCGACAACGAACTCGTCGTCGACGCCCAGTGCGCCTACTCCCGCACCGGCGAGGGCCTGCACCGCTTCGTCGACCCCGAGGACGGCGAGGTCTACCTCTACACGCAGTACGAGCCGGCTGACTCCCGCCGGGTCTTCGCGAACTTCGAGCAGCCGGACCTCAAGGCCCCGTTCCGCTTCGAGGTACGGGCGCCGGAGGGATGGACGGTGTGGAGCAACGGCGTCGGTGAACGTGCCGACGGCGTCTGGCGGTTCGCGGAGACGAAGCCGATCTCGACGTACATCACGTGCGTCGTGGCCGGCCCGTACCACTACGTCACCGACTCGTACTCCCGCACGTTCGCCGACGGCACGACGCTGCGGATCCCCCTCGGCGCGATGTGCCGCAAGGGTCTGGCGCCGCACTTCGACGCCGACGACGTCTTCCTGGTCACCAAGCAGGGTCTGGACTTCTTCCACGACCACTTCGACTACCCGTACCCCTTCGGCAAGTACGACCAGGCGTTCGTGCCCGAGTACAACCTCGGCGCGATGGAGAACCCGGGGATGGTGACCTTCCGGGAGGAGTTCATCTTCCGCGGCAAGGTGACGCGGACGGCGTACGAGGGCCGGGCCAACGTCATCCTGCACGAGATGGCGCACATGTGGTTCGGCGACCTGGTCACCATGGTGTGGTGGGACGACCTGTGGCTGAAGGAGTCCTTCGCGGACTTCATGGGCACCTTCGCGAACGTGGGCGCGACCCGCTTCAAGGACGCCTGGATCACCTTCGCCAACCGCCGCAAGGCGTGGGCGTACCGCGCCGACCAGCTGCCCTCCACGCACCCGATCACGGCGGACATCCGCGATCTGCAGGACGCGAAGCTCAACTTCGACGGCATCACCTACGCCAAGGGCGCGTCCGTACTGAAGCAGCTGGTGGCGTACGCCGGCCAGGACGCGTTCCTGGAGGGCGCGCGGCGCTACTTCAAGCGGCACGCCTACGGCAACACGCGCCTGGGTGATCTGCTGTCGGTGCTGGAGGAGACCAGCGGGCGGGACATGGGCGCGTGGGCGCGGTCCTGGCTGCAGACGGCCGGCGTCAACTCCCTGACCCCGCAGGTGCTGCTGGACACGGAGGGCCGCGTCGACGAGCTGGCGGTGATCCAGGAGGCCGCCGAGTCCCACCCCGAGCTGCGTCCGCACCGAGTCGCCGTGGGCCTGTACCGGCGGGGCGCGGAGGGGGCGTTGGAGCGGTTCGCGCAGGCCGAGGTGGACGTCGAGGGTCCGCGGACGGTCGTGCGGGAGCTGGCGGGCGCCGACGCACCGGAGCTCGTGCTCGTGAACGACGACGACCTGACGTACTGCAAGACCCGTTTCGACGAGACGTCCCTGGCGACGCTGCGGGAGCACCTGGGCTCGGTGACCGACCCGCTCGCCCGTGCCCTGTGCTGGTCGGCGCTGTGGAACATGACGCGGGACGCGCTGCTGCCGGCGCGGGACTTCGTGGACCTGGTGCTGCGGTTCGCGGGGCGCGAGTCGGACATCGGCGTGCTGCAGATGCTGCACGCGTGGGCGAACTCGTCGCTGGTCCACTATGTGGCGCCAGAGTGGCGTCCGACCGGCGAACAGCTGCTCGCCGAGGGCGCGCTGCGGGAGCTGCGGGCCGCCGCGCCGGGCGGCGAGCAACAGCTGGCGTGGGCACGGTTCTTCGCGTCGGTGGCCTCGGGTCCGGAGGATCTGGGGCTGCTGCGGGGTCTGCTGGAGGGCACGGAGAAGATCGAGGGCCTGGACGTCGACCAGGAGCTGCGCTGGGCGTTCCTGGAGCCGCTGGCCGCGCACGGGGTGATCGACGGGTCGGTGCTGGTGGCCGAACTGGCCCGTGACGACACGGCGTCCGGCAAGCGCCACCAGGTCCGCTGCCTCGCCGCGCGGCCGTCGGAGGTGGTGAAGGCGCAGGCGTGGGTGCAGGTCGTCGAGTCGGACCTGCTGTCCAACGCCCTGGTCGAGGCGACCATCTCCGGCTTCACCCAGCCGTCCCAGCGGGAGCTGCTCGCGCCGTACGCCGACAAGTACTTCGCGGCGATCGAGCGGGTGTGGAACGAGCGGTCGATCCAGATCGGCATGGATGTGGTCCGGGGCCTGTTCCCGGCGCTCCAGCAGTCGCAGGCCACGCTGGACGCGACGGACGCGTGGCTCGCGGCCCATGAGGACGCGGCGCCGGCGCTGCGGCGGCTGGTGCTGGAGGCGCGGGACGATCTGGCGCGGGGGCTGCGGGGTCAGGCGTGCGACGCGGCGCGCGCGTGAGCCGTACGTAGGGCGCGTCAACCGCACAAGACCTTTGGCCAACGGTCACGGCCCTCCGTGACCGTTACGGAATTCAGGCAATAGCAGCCGTAACCCCTGGTCCAACCCGAACGGACCAGGGGTTTTCCGTGCCTACTCGGCATCCGAACACGCGTCCTTTAGTGCCAGGTTGTCCGTTTTTGTCGACGGGCGTGTAACAGCGGTTAAAGGACGGTCGGGACGCGGGAACCTCCGGGTCATGAACCACAACGCGCCGCTCCCCCCGCTCTCCCCCCGCCCCCTGCGTCACCTCTCCGAGGTCCACCGCCGTGTCATGACGACCGCGCAGCTGAAGTCGCACGGCATCTCGCCCGCCGAGATGAACGAGCAGTGCCGCCCCGGCGGCCCCTGGCAGCAGTTCCTCCCCGGTGTGTTCCTGCTCCACCCCGGCCCGCCGACCAGCGAGGAACGCCTGCACGCGGTGCTGATGTACGCGGCTCGGGAACGGTCACCGGGGGTGCCGTCCCAGCCGAACGCCGGCGAGGGCCACGCCCCCGCCTACCCCGACGCGGTGATCACGGGCCTCGCGGCCCTGACCCTGCACGGCTTCTCCGCCACACCGCCGCTCACCGCGCTGGACCGGATCGACGTCCTGGTCCCCCGGATGCGCCGGCTGCGCACCACGGGCTGCGCCCGCATCCTGCGCACCGCCGCGCTCCCCACCCCCCAGCAGGTGACGGGCCTCCCGGTGGCCCCGGTCCCGCGCGCCCTCGCCGACGCGGTGGCCGAACTGACGGACGCGAGCGCCGTACGCCGGCTGCTGACGGAAGCCGTCCGCGACGGCCACTGCGAACCGGCCTCGGTGGTACGCGAGTTGAACCAGGCGAAGCTGCTGTCCCGCCCGCACGTGGTGGACGCGGTGGACTCGCTGCTCGCCGAGGGCCGCGCCATCGCCGAGGACCGCCTGTACGAGATGGTCCACGTCCACGGCCTGCCCGACCCCGTCTGGAACGTCGACCTGCGCCTGCCCGGCGGCCCTCACCTCGGCGGCCTGGACGCCTACTGGCCGGAGCAGGCGGTGGCGGTCGAGCTGGACACCCGCGCGCCCCGCCAGGGCCACCGGCAGGACGACGACGCCCTGTGGTCCGAGTACGCCCGCAAGCGCGAGCACCTGGAGCGCCTCGGCATCACGGTCGTCCACATCACCCCGAAGAAGCTGCGGGAGTCGATGGAGCAGCAGGCGGCTGTGGTCCGTACGGCCCTGATGGCGGCGGCGGACCGTGAGCCGGCCGCGTATGTCGTGGTGCTGCCCCGGTAGTGACGGACCGGGAAGGCAGCACCAGGAGGGGAGAGGAGGGGCCGCCGGGGCCTGGCACCGGCGGCCCCTCCTCATGTCGTCACGCTCGTGTCGTCACCGCACCGCTTCAGGCGGCCGGCCAGTCGACGGCAACGGCTCGGCGGGCTCCCATCGTCCGTGCGAAGTGGGTGCGCAGCCGACGCCACGCGGTCTGCCCCTGCCGGGTGTCGTCGGGCACGACCGGTGCGCCCGGCAGCGCCGACAGGACACCGGCCCTGGTCTGCCAGTCGTCGAACAGGCCGCGGAACATCTGGTGTTGGTCCTGGATCGGCACCGAGCGCCTCACTGCTGCCACGACGGCCTCCTTCACGTACCCGCACTCGTCGATGTAGCGAAGGTAGCGAGCAATGGCTCGCTGATACCGTCCAATGCCATGCGGGAATCACAGACCAATCTGGCGGGCGATCTCCTGCTCCAGCTGGGGCGGCCCGGTGACGGACCGCTGCACGAGCGGGTGAAGCGGGCGCTGCGTGCGGCGATCAGGGACGGCCGGATCGAGGTCGGCACCGCCCTGCCGCCCAGCCGGCAGCTCGCCACCGACCTCGGCTGTTCGCGCTGGGCGGTCACCGAGGCGTACGGCCAGCTCATCGCCGAGGGATATCTGGAGGCGCAGACCGGCTCCGCCACCCGGGTGCGCTGGACGAACGCCCTGGACGCCGGCTCCGGGCGCCGCGCATCGCGCCAGGCTCCGGAGGCCCGCTTCGACCTCGGGCCGGGTCTGCCCGACCTGCGCGCGTTTCCGCGCCGCCGGTGGGCCGAGGCGGTGCGGGCGCAGGTGACGACCACGGCTTTCACGGAACTCGGCTACCCGCCGCCCGGCGGTCACCTGCGGCTCAGGCGGACGCTCGTCGCCTACCTGGGCCGCTCCCGCGGCGTCTTGGCGAGCCCGGAGGACGTGACGGTCTGCACGAGCGTGACCGACGGAGTGCGGCGCGTCTGCCACGGCCTGCGCGCCGAGGGCATCACCGCGGTCGGCTGCGAGGAACCGGGCTGGACGCGGCTGCGCGAGGTGATCCGGGCCGCGGGCCTGGACCCGGTGCCGGTCCGCACGGACGGTGGCGGTCTACGCGTGGACGACCTCGCCGGACACAGCGGCCTGCGGGCCGTACTGACCACCCCGGCGCACCAGTTCCCGATGGGCACCGTCCTCGCCCCCGAACGGCGCGCCACGCTGCTGCAGTGGGCCCGCCGGGTGGACGGCGTCGTCCTGGAGGACGACTACGACGCGGAGTTCCGCTACGACCGTCGTCCCGTCGCGGCGCTGCAGGGCATGGACCCGTCTCGCGTCATCCTGTTCAAGTCGCTCAGCAAGATGCTGTCACCGGCGCTCGGCATCGGCTGGATCGTGGCACCGCCCCGCTGGACCCGGCACCTGCACGAGTCCGACCAGACGGCGATGCAGCCGCCGACCCTCGACCAGCTCGCCTTCGCCGTACTGCTAGAGTCGGGCGCGTACGACCGCCATCTGCGCGCCTGCCGGAAGCGGTACCGGGATCGGCGTGACGCGCTCGTGCATGCCCTCGCCCACGAGTTGCCCGGCGCCCCGGTCTCCGGCATCGCGGCCGGGCTCCATCTCATTCTCCGGCTGCCTGCCGATGTCGACGCCGCCGCCATGGTCGGGGCGGCGGCCGCCCGGTCGTTGCGCATTGCCGACCTCGCGGCTTATCACGCCACCGAGGACCACGCCGCGCACGGCCTGGTCCTCGGCTACGGGAATCTTGCGGATGGGGCGGTCAAGGAAGCGGTACGGCTTCTCCGCGAGGCGATCGCAGAAGTGCGCCGGGCAGCGGCCCCGTCGAGCGACGACCAGGAGTCCGCGGCCGTGTAGGCCCCTGCACCTTGCCCCAGGCGGGGGCGAGCCGGGTGTTCCGGGCTACCCGAAACTCCTCACCGCAGCCATCGCGTTGTCCCGGAGGCCGCTCGGATCACCGGCCTTCGCCGGCGCCTTCCCGCAGAACTCGGCCTCGGTCACCGCCCCCGTGTCCCCCGACCAGTCGCCGTTGAGGTTGAAGGCCAAGGACTTGCGGCCGTCCTTGGTCGTGATCGCCTCGGATATCGAGCCGTGGATGCCGCCGGCGTGGCCCCAGACGGTGACGTCGCAGGACAGCTTGGTCTTCATCAGGCCGAGGCCGTAGCCAGTGGCCTCGTTGACGGGCACGGTCGTGGTCATCTCGGCCAACTGCTCGCGCGGGAGCAGCCGGCCGCGCAGGAGGGCCGAGTAGAAGCTGTTGAGGTCGGTCGAGTTGGAGATCATCTCGCCGGCCGCGTAGGCGATGGACGGGTTGATCTTCGTGACGTCGTAGGTCGGACCGGTCGCCGTCTCGGCCAGCTTGGAGTAGGCCCGGCTGCTGGGCTGCGGCACCGTCACCCGGGTGCCGGGGATCGACGTGGCCGTCAGGTGCAGGGGCTTGATGATGCGGTCACGGATCGCGTCGCCGTACGGGCGCCCCGTGGCCTTCTCGATCACCATTCCGGCGAGCACGAAGTTGGTGTTGGAGTAGTTCCAGGACGTACCCGGCTCGAAGTCCGGCTTGTGGGTCATGGCCAGGGCGACCAGTTCCTCGGGCTTCTTCGTGTCGTAGCGGTGCTCGAAGAAGCCGTCCTTCAAGAAATACGTGCGGCCGAAGTCCTCGTCCGCCGTGTAGTTGAAGATGCCGCTGGTGTGGTTGAGGAGCTGGCGGAGGGTGATCCGGCTGCCGTCGTGGCCGTTGCCCCGCACCAGGCCCGGCAGCCACTTCTCCACCGTGTCGTCCAGCGACAGCCTGCCCTCCGCCTCCAGCTGGAGCAGCACCGTGGCCACGAAGGTCTTGGTGATGCTGCCCACCCGGTAGCGGTCGTCGGCCGAACGCGGCTTCCCTGTCTTGAGGTTGCCCACGCCCGCGGTCGCCGACCAGGTCCCGTGGCCGTCCTTCGCGGTCACCGTCACGCCGGGCACACCCGCATCGACCGCGGCCTCCATGGCCTCGCGGGTCGCGTCGTGGCCGGCTCCGGCGGGCGTCGCCGCCAGCGCGGGGGCCGCGAGGGCCACCGACAACGCCACTGCCGTCGCCGCCACCAGGATCGTGCGTGTCGCGCGTACGGTCATGTCTTGTTCCCCCTGGTCATCGCTGTTGTCGCTCATGTGGAGCGTGGTCGGGGAGGGAGACTCCGGGGCGCCTGCCAAGGTTGAGGCGCCGCACGCCGGTTGAGCCGGATTCGGCCAATCGGCGTGAGACGGGGCGGTCACCCGCCGCAGAACTCCGCCTCGATCACGGCGTCGCTGTCTCCCGACCAGTCCCCGTTGAAGTTGAACGCCAGGGCGTGGCGCCCGTCCTCCGTCGTCACCGCGTCCGTGTTCGAGCCGTGGATGCCGCCGTCGTGACCCCAGACGTGGACGCCGCAGTCGAGCTTGCGTTCGACGAGGCCCAGTCCGTAGCCGTTGGTGCCCCTGGACGGGACCGTCGTCTTCATCTCCTTCAGCTGCTCGGCCGGGAGCAGCCTGCCGCGGAGCAGGGCCGTGTAGAAGCGGTTCAGGTCGGCCGAGCTGGAGATCATGTCGCCCGAGCCGTAGGCCAGCCGGGGGTTCAGTTCGGTGACGTCGTACGTCGGCCCTGTCGCCGTCCTGGCCAGCTTGGAGTAGGCGCGGCTGCTGGGCCGGGGAAGGGTGACCCGGGTGCCGGGGACCGACGTGGCCGTCAGGTGCAGGGGGTCGATGATGCGGCGGCGGATCTCGTCGCCGAGACTGTTGCCGGTCGCCTTCTCGATCACCCGGCCGGCCAGCGCGTAGTTGGTGTTGGAGTACCTCCACGAGGTGCCCGGCGCGAAATACGGCTCGTGGGTCATGGCGATGGCGATGAAGTACTCGGGTTCCTTCTGGTCGTAGCGGTGTTCCAGGAAGCCTTCCGCCGCCATGTACGTCTGCTGGAAGGCCGGGTCCGCCAGGTAGTCGTAGATGCCGCTGGTGTGGTTCAGGAGCTGGCGCAGGGTGATCCGGCTGCCGTCATGGCCGTTGCCCCGGACCACGCCCGGCAGCCACTCCTCCACCGTGTCGTCCAGCGACAGCCTGCCCTCCGCCTCCAGCTGGAGCAGCACCGTCGCCACGAAGGTCTTGGTGATGCTCGCGACCCGGTAGCGGTCGTGCGGCGAGCGCGGCTTCCCCGTCTCCAGGTCGCCCACGCCCGCAGTCGCCGACCAGCTGCGACGGCCGTCCCGCACGGTCGCCGTCACTCCGGGCACGCCGTCGGCCACGGCGGCTTCGACGGCCCGGCGGGTGGCCTCGTGCCCGTCGCCTTCGCCGCCCGGCGCCGCGACCGCCGGCGCCGCCAGAGCCATGGACAGCGCCGCCACCACTGTCATCGCCGTCATCGCCGTACGTACATTCATCTGTGTCCCCCTATGCGGCATTCGGCTCGATCGGGGGAACAGACCAGGGCTGTACGGCGAAGGTTGAGGAGCGGTAGGGCAGTTGAGGCGTTTTCAGCCCTTCTTAAGCACCAGCTCCGTGTTGCGGTCCTTCCGGTCGCCCGCCAGCGTCGTGCGGGCGCCGGGGGCGTTGAAGGACAGCTCACGGTAGAGGGCGGCCAGGCCCGTCTGGGAGAGGTCCGTGAAGTCCGTGGCGTGCGGGGCGGAGGACTCGATCAGGGTGGTGAAGAGCGAGATCGTGCCGTCCTTGTTGTCCACCACCTCGATGATCCGGGCGAGTTGGGGGAAGTCGACGTGGGAGGCGGTGGAGATCTCCCAGAAGGAGCCGCCGTCGGCGCCGGAGCGCGGAGTGATGACGTTCTTGTGGATGTGGCCGTTCACCCAGGCCAGGACGTTGCGGTGGCTCGCGAGCAGCTCGACGACCTCGGCGCCGCCCACGCGCCGCTCGTTCGGGCGGGCCGGGTCGCGGCGGAGGTTGTCCATCGTCTCGCTGGTGTGATGGCTGAAGATGATCGCGTACGAGTCCTTGTTGTCGCGCAGTGTCCGGTCCAGCCAGTTGAACTGGGCCGCCCCGATTGACCCTTCGTAGTGGCCGCCCGCGTCGGTGGTGTCGAGGCTGATGCCGATGACGTCGTCGGCGATGCGGAAGCTGTAGTACTGGGTGCCCGCGTCCAGGTTGGCCGTCGAGTAGCCGTGGCCGACCGGGCCGAGGCCGCGGTGGGCCGGGTTCAGGTGGGCCTGCACGTACTCCCGGGGCGTGAACGGGGCCCGGCTCTCGTCCGGCGTGACCGAGCGCATCGAGCGGGCGTGGGCCTTGAGGAACTCCTTGAAGACGGTGCCCCTCGGGTCCTTGTCCTGCTTGAGGGAGTCCTGGAGCTTCTTGGCGTCGGCCGCCGACACGTTCATCAGCTTCCTGCCGCCGACCGCGAGGTCGGTCAGGTAGGAGTCGCTGTGCGAGGCGTAGGTGCCGAGCGGCATCGCGTCGTGGTTGCCGACCGTCGAGTACCAGGGGATGTTGAGGCCGGGGCTGCGCAGTTCGCGGATCGCGGCGGCGAGGAAGCCGTCGATGTGCGGGAAGCCGAGTTGCTTGTCGGCGTCGCGGACGCTGTCGTCGGCCTGCCAGTACAGCTTCAGACCGCTGTTCTGGACGCCCTCGTAACCGCGCGGGTCACCGGTGTTCGGGGTGACACGGCCGCCGCTCATCACCGTCAGGAACCACTCCAGCTCGGACTTGCAGTTGTTGTCCGTGTTGTCGCCGGTGGTCATGGCGAAGTGGAACGGGGCGCCGGTGACGGGGGCGCCCCGCAGCGCGTTGATCCGCTCGACGAGCGCGACGGCGCCCGGCACGGTCAGCGCCTCCTGCGGACGCCAGGCGTGCACGTCGGTCGAGCGCAGGTACTCGAGGCGCAGCGGGTGCTGGACGTCGATCAGGTGCAGGTCGGTGAGCTGGACGAAGGCGGCGAGCGCCGTACGCCGGCTCTCGCGCCCCGACTTGGCCGCCGCCAGGTTCTCGCGGACCACCCGCTTCCAGCCGGCACCGTGGCCGAGCCGGCGGTAGCCGGAGCTGCCGCGCGGGGCGGCGACCGAGCTGAGGGTGGTGCCCCGGGTGTACGGCGCGAGCGCGACCGGCACCTTGCGGGAGGCACCGACGGGCGCCTCCGCTGCGGCGTTGCCCGCCTCGGCGCCCGGTGCGCCCACGGGTCCCGTGGTGGTGGCGGCCTGGCTGTCGGTGGGCCGCAGGGCGTAGCCGACGCCCGCGGAGAGGGTCACCGCTCCGGTGGCGGCGAGCAGGGTACGGCGGTGGACCCCCAGCGCGGAGCTGGCGACAGAGCGTATGCGCGACATGGCGCGATCTCCCCGAGTGCGAACGCGTCGGCAGTGGTCGCGGGTGGTCGCCGAGGCGAACCTCCCGCTCACTGTGGATCGTTGGCAGCGGGGATGACCTGCGCATGAACATGACCGCAACGGGCAGCGCCGATCACCGTACGTGGATCTTGGACTACCTTCCGCGTCCACGGCCGCTCCTTCAACGGCCGGGACGCGGTCACTCAGTGTTCATTTTCCGGGGTACCCGTCCCGTCGCCGGGCGCTCACGCCACAACGCCAGGCCCTTGCCGACCATGGGGACCAGGGTCAGGCCGGTCACCGTGTCGAGCGGGTGCCAGGCCGCCATGTCCGTGGAGCCGTTGGTCTCGTAGCGCAGTTCGCCGCCGGTGATGCGGGCCTCGTAGACCAGCGCCAGGCCTTGGTGATCCACGGCCCGACTGAGGCGGTGGACGGAGTCCATGCCGAGCAAGCCGGTGGGTTCGACGAGGTAGCCGGTCTCCTCCTCCACCTCCCGTACGACCGTGTCGTAGGGATCCTCACCGTGCTCCATGCCGCCGCCCGGCAGCACCCACTCGAAGCCGCCGCCGGGCGCCGGGGAGCGCGCGAGGAGGAGCTGTCCGTCACGTACGCAAATGGCGTAGGCCGCCACCCTCAAGTTCTTCCGCACGTACGGACGTTAGACGGCGAGGCCCGCGTTCGGCAGGCGATTATTCAGCTTGCGGGCGGATTACCCCTTTCGCTCCCCACGCCCCAATTGCATAGCGGGTTTCCCCCATCTCTCCATTTCGATTCGGTCAACTCTTCCCAAACATCCTTCCCTTGCGTAAGGCTGTGCGGTCGTCCGGGGTCGCATACCGGACGCCTCATGCTCCTTTACCAACAAGGGATGCCGATGACCCTCACCCCCCAGCGCGAACCGAAGCCGGGCGCGAGACGCGCGGCCCGCATAGCCGTGGCCGCCGGTCTCGTCGCCGCGCTCTCCGCGGCCGGGCCGATACCCATGGCCATGGCCGCGGACCCCGCGCCCGCCGCGACGGACCCGAGCGTCAAGTCCGCGCACGACAAGCTCGGTTCGGACGACGCCGATCTGCTCGCCGAGGCCAAGGCCGACGGCGACAAGAACGTCACGATGATGGTCGCGACCGCGCCCGGCCAGACCGAGAAGGTCGCCGAGCAGCTGGACGCGGTCGGCTCTGTGGGCCGCACCTACGACAAGCTCGGCTACGTCCGGGCCACCGTCCCCACCGGCAAGGCCGACTCGGCCATCGCCGCCGCCGCGAAGCTCTCCTCGGTGCACGGCATCGACCTGCGCGAGGAGATACCCCTGGACGACCCCGCGGTCGGCACCGGGAAGTCGACGGCCGCCGCGACCTCGTACTCCGGCCCGAGCAAGAGCACCCCGGCCGAGAACCCGTACAACCCGTCCTACGAGACGGGCGCCGTCGACTTCGTGGAGGACCACCCGAAGGCGGACGGCCGCGGCATCACCATCGGCATCCTCGACAGCGGTGTGGACCTCGGGCACCCGGCGCTGCGGAAGACCACGACCGGCGAGCGGAAGATCGTCGACTGGGTCACCGCCACCGACCCGCTCCTCGACAGCGACCGCACCTGGCGCCCGATGGTGACCTCCGTCTCCGGGCCCACCTTCACCTACGGCGGCAAGACCTGGACCGCGCCGGCCGGTTCGTACCAGGTCAGCACCTTCCTGGAGTCGTACACCACCGGCGGTGACGCGGCGGGCGACGCCAACCGCGACGGCGACAAGACCGACTCCTGGGGCGTCCTCTACGACGCCGCGAACGGCACCGTCCGGGTCGACCTGAACAACAACAACGACTTCGGCGACGACACCCCGATGAAGCCGTACAAGGACGGTTTCCAGATCGGGTACTTCGGCACCGACGACCCGGCCACGGACATCGCCGAGCGGCAGCCGTTCGTCGTGCAGATCCGCAAGGACGTCCCGATGGACCCGCTGGGCGGCGACTGGGTCGGCCAGAAGCGCGACTTCGTCAACATCGGCGTCATCGAGTCCGAGCACGGCACGCACGTCGCCGGCATCACCGCCGCGAACGGCCTGTTCGGCGGCGAGATGAACGGCGCTGCGCCGGGCGCGAAGCTCGTCTCCTCCCGTGCCTGCACCTGGACCGGCGGCTGCACCAACGTCGCGCTCACCGAGGGCATGATCGACCTCGTCGTCAACCGCGGCGTCGACATCGTCAACATGTCGATCGGCGGTCTCCCGGCGCTGAACGACGGCAACAACGCGCGTGCCGAGCTGTACACGCGGCTCATCGACACCTACGGCGTCCAGCTCGTCATCTCGGCGGGCAACTCCGGCCCGGGCGCCAACACCATCGGCGACCCGGCCCTGTCCGCCAAGGTCATCTCGGTCGGCGCGACCATCTCCAAGGAGACCTGGGCCGCCAACTACGGCTCCGTCGTGCAGAAGCCGTACGCGATGATGCCGTTCTCCTCGCGCGGACCGCGTGAGGACGGCGGCTTCACCCCGACGCTGTCCGCGCCGGGCGCCTCGATCAACACCATCCAGACCTGGCTGCCGGGCGCCCCGGTCGCCGACGCGGGCTACTCGCTCCCGGCCGGCTACGGCATGCTCCAGGGCACGTCGATGGCGTCCCCGCAGGCGGCGGGCGCGTCCGCGCTGCTGCTGAGCGCCGCCAAGCAGAAGGGCATCGCCCTGACGCCGGCGAAGCTGCGTACGGCGCTGACCTCAACGGCCGATCACATCAAGGGTGTTCAGGCCTACGAGGAGGGTGCCGGCCTCATCAACATCGAGGACGCCTGGGACTCCATCCGTGACGGCGCCACCGCCCACGAGTACACGGTGAAGGCGCCGGTCGACACCGCGATCGACCAGTTCCTGAAGACGCCGGGCTTCGGCACGGGCGTCTACGACCGCGAGGGCGGCCTCAAGGCCGGGCAGAAGAAGACGTACGCGGTCACGATCACGCGCACGTCCGGCGCGGACAAGGCGATCCGGCACGAGCTGCACCTGGAGAACAACGCCGGGGACACCTTCCGGATCGTCGGCTCCGACGAGATCAGCCTCGGCCTGAACAAGCCGGTCACCGTCCAGGTCGCCGCGAAGCCGTCCTCGGCCGGCATCAAGAGCGCGATCCTGGAGGTCGACGACCCGCGTACCGAGGGGATCGACAAGCAGGTCCTCAACACGGTCGTGGTCGCGGCGCCGCTGAAGTTCACGTACTCGGCGTCCGGTTCGGTGCAGCGCAACAGCACCAAGTCGTACTTCGTGACCGTCCCCGAGGGCGCGAAGTCGCTGGAGGTGGCGATCGGCGGGCTGAAGGACAAGAGCCAGACCCGGTTCATCGCCATCCACCCGTACGGCGTCCCGTCCGACTCCACCAGCAGCACGACCTGCTACAACAACTACCTCGGCGGCAACGGCTGCAAGCCGGACGTGCGTGCCTACGCCGACCCGCAGCCGGGCGTCTGGGAGATCGAGGTCGAGTCGCGCCGCACGTCGCCGCTGCTCGACAACCCGTACACGCTGGACGTCACCGTCCTGGGCGCGGCCTTCGACCCGGAGACCGTGACCGTCCCCGAGGCCAAGGTCGGCACCCCGGCCACCGCCTCCTGGAAGGTGACCAACAACTACGCCGCCCTCGACGGCAAGCTGGCCGGCGGCCCGCTCGGCTCCTCGAAGACGGCGCGTCCGACCATCGCCGAGGGCGCCACGCAGACCACCACGGTCGAGGTGCCCGCGGGCGCCACGTCGCTGGACGTCTCCATCGGCAACGTCTCCGACGCGGCCGCCGACCTCGACCTGGTCGTCTACGACGCGGCCGGCACCGAGGTCGGCAGCTCCGCCGACGGCGACTCGGAGGAGTCGGTCTCGGTCGCGAAGCCGGCCGCCGGGAAGTACAGCATCGAGGTCATCGGCTACGCGGTGCCGGCCGGCTCGACGGCGTACGACTACCTGGACGTGTTCTACTCCACCGCGCTCGGCACCGTCACGGTCGACGAGTCGCCGGTGAAGCTCGGCACGGGTGACTCGGCCACCGTCGCGGGCAGCGTCACCGCGCAGGCGGCCGCACCGGAGGGCCGGGAGTTCTTCGGCCAGGTCCAGCTGCTGAACGCGCGCGGCACGGTCGCGGGCGTGGGCAACGTGAAGATCGAGAAGGTCACGCCGTAATCACCGGTACGGCCTTGGGGCGGGCGTCCGTGCGGACGCCCGCCCTTCGTCATTCGCAGGTCAGCTCGCCCGCCTCGGCCAGCGAGGCGGTGATCCAGGCCCGTTCGAGGGCGATGTCATGCTCACCGACGGCCCAGACGTCCGGTGTCGCGGCATGCCGCGGGATGCCGACCAGGAGGTGCTCACCCTTGTCGACGATGTCCTCCTCCATCAGGAAGGTCACCTCGTCGTCCTTGCCCTTCTCCGGGCTCTTCTCCGGCTCGTAGAAGCGCGTCACCCGTAGCGTGATCCGCTCCTGCAGCGTCCCCGGCACCGGCACCACGGCGGTGACGGCTCCCTCGGCGACCAGGCGGGCGCAGGCGAGGTAGCGGGGGCTGCCGAACTCGGCGGCCTCCTGCTTGGCACTGGACTGGTCGGCGCTGCCTCCCGAGGCAAGGCCGGAGTCCCCGCCCTGCGACACCAGCCAGCCCAGTCCGGTCACCACGGAGGCGACGGCGGCCACCGCGAGGGTGCCGAAGGCCAGGGTGAACGCGTGCCGCCGGGCACGGGAGGGACGTCGGGCGGGGACGGGCTCGGGGGCGGGGGCCCGGACCGGCGGCGGCTCGGCGAGCGCCTGCCCGATGAGCTCCAGCTGCTCCCGCAGCAGCGCCACATCGGCGGCGGCCGACCGGTGCTCGGCCATGAAGGCGGCGTCGGCGCGCGCCTCGTCCGGCAGTGGTTCGCCGGTGATGGCGGCCAGCAGCGCGTCGGTGCCGGTGCGGCCCTCGTGGCTGTCGTGGCCCTCGCGACCTTCGCGACCGTTACGGCTTTCGTTCTCGGCGGTCACGTCACACCACCTCGTCCTCGTGCAGGCGGGCGCGCAGGGCCCGTACCGCCGTGTGCAGCCTGCTCTTGACCGTGCCCTCGGGGATGCCGAGCTCCTCGGCGATCCCGCGCACCGGCAGATCGGCGTAGAAGCGCAGCACGAGGACCTGGCGCTGGGCGTCGGGCAGCTCGTCCAGGCCCTGGGCGACGGCGAGGGAGAGCAGGCTGGTGTCCTCGCCGGAGGGGTGTTCGAGCTGGCGCAGGGAGGCGAGCCGTTCCCCGAGCCGCTCCTGGCGCTTCTTGGCCCGGTGCCAGTCCATGGCGAGGTTGGAGGCGACGACCGCCGCCCACGCCGAGACGTCCCGGGGCGCCTCCCGCCCGCTCGCGGCCCGTTCCAGCAGCCGCAGACGGACCTGCTGTACCCCGTCCAGCAGGTCCGTCTGCGGCACCCCGCCCAGCGCGAGCACCGCCCGCACCCGACGCTCCTGGGCCGCGTCCAGAGGATCTCTGTGATCGATCTCCTGGGCACGGCGGGTCCTTCTGCGCAGCACAAGCCACCCCCCTCACCGCGTTTCTCCTACGACGCCGCAGCGCACGGAAACGTTCGCCCGGGTCTCCGGGAGTTTTCGCGAGGCGTACGTCACACCGCGGCGCGGGCGCAGCACAGCTTGCGGAACGAGAGCCTCGTAGGGCGAATTTCTGCAGCTCAGTGTGGGTGTGCACGGGAGTTCCGGTGCCGCCGGACGGGTCGGGGTGTCCCGGTCCTCGGGCATGGAACGCAAAGAATTGGACAGGCGGACCCGGGTCGGCCGCATGATGGAAAGGCCGCAGACATTCAAGAACGCGTAAGGGAGTCGCCGTGAGGGTCGGAATCGTCGGAGCCACCGGACAGGTCGGCACGGTCATGCGCAGGATCCTCGCGGAGCGTGCCTTCCCGCTCACCGAGCTGCGCCTGTTCGCCTCGGCCCGCTCGGCGGGGACGGTCCTGGACGGCGTGACGGTGGAGGACGCGGCGACGGCCGACTACTCCGGCCTGGACATCGTCCTGTTCTCGGCGGGCGGCTCGACCTCGAAGGCGCTGGCGCCGAAGGTCGCCTCCCAGGGTGCCGTGGTGATCGACAACTCCTCCGCCTGGCGTCGCGACCCCGAGGTCCCGCTGGTCGTCTCCGAGGTGAACCCGCACGCGATCACCGACCGCCCCAAGGGCATCATCGCCAACCCGAACTGCACGACGATGGCCGCGATGCCGGTGCTGAAGCCGCTGCACGCGGAGGCCGGTCTCGAGGCGCTGGTCGTCGCCACCTACCAGGCGGTGTCCGGCTCGGGTCTGGCCGGCGTGGACGAGCTGTTCGACCAGGTCAAGAAGGTCGGCGACGACGCGCCCAAGCTGACCCACGACGGCTCGGCGGCGGAGTTCCCCGCCCCGAACAAGTACGTGGCCCCCATCGCGTACAACGTCCTGCCGATGGCCGGCTCCATCGTCGACGACGGCCTGAACGAGACCGACGAGGAGCAGAAGCTCCGCCACGAGTCCCGCAAGATCCTGGAGATCCCCGAGCTGAAGGTCTCCGGCACCTGCGTGCGCGTCCCGGTCTTCTCCGGCCACTCCCTCCAGGTCAACGCCCGCTTCGCCCGCCCGATCAGCGTGGAGCGCGCCAAGGAGCTGCTCGCCGGCGCCCCCGGCGTGGCCCTCACCGACGTGCCGACCCCGCTGCAGGCGGCCGGCCAGGACCCGTCGTACGTCGGCCGCATCCGCACCGACGAGACGGTCGAGCACGGCCTCGCCCTGTTCCTCTCCAACGACAACCTCCGCAAGGGCGCCGCGCTGAACGCGGTGCAGATCGCGGAGCTGGTGGCGGCGGAGCTGAAGGGCTGACGCCGGTCCATTACGCAGGAAGGGGCGCCCACCATGACGGTGGGCGCCCCTTCCTCATGCTCAGAGGGCCAGATGCCGCCGCAGGGCCATGTCGATTTCCGTCATTCGCTGACGCGGGACTGAACCGACGGGTCGCAGCAGCCGCTCCGGAGCGAGAGCCCGCACTTGCTCGCACTGCACCTTGGAGTCCTTTGGGAGACCGCACTCCCCGGCGGGAAGCAGCACCTGGAACGGATAGACGCGAGACGTGTTCGTCGTCAGGGGGACCAACGTGATCACTCCGCGCCCGGTCCGCGCCACGGACGCGTTGGCACCGTCGTTGGAGACGATCACAGCCGGGCGCGCCTTGTTGGCCTCACTGCCACGGGCCGGCTCGTAATCGACCAGGTAGATGTCACCGCGCTTCATCGGTCAGCCCGTCTGCCGAGAACTGGTCCCAGAACTGGGCGTCCTCACTCTCGTCCCATTCTGCGAACGCCTCGCTGTACTGCTGCTCCAGCTGTGCTTGCCGGAGCAGTTCGATGGCTGCGTGTATCACGGCGGACCGGGAATCGGCCTCTGTACGCGCGGCGTACTCGTCGACGAAGGTGACGTCCTCCTGCGGCAGGCTCACACTGATCTTCATACCCTCAGAGTACCAAGGTATGACCACTCTGGCCACTATTCGTACTACTGACCTAGGGCTAAGCCTTTCGCACCTCATAGAGGAAGCACCCGTACTCCACTGCCCGCACATGAACGAAAGCCACCGCAGGGTCGGCGAACGCCCCCGCGACAGCCTCCTCGAAGCCCCCCGGCTCCACCAGCCGCCCCCCAAGGATCCGCCCGTCGACCGAGTAACGGCGGAGGGTGCGGTGGGCGTTGGCGAAGGGCAGCCCGTCACCGTCCGGACCGCCGCACTCCTCGGCGTGCACGAACACCGGCCCCTGCTCGTCGTACGCCCCCGGATCGGTCCCGCTCTCGGTCGCCCAGCGGCGCAACGGCGCGTACGAGACCAGGGCGATCCGCTCCCCGGATGCACTCCGCCGCAGACAGCAGCGCAGGGGCGACCCGCCCTCCTCGTCGGTCACGGGAACCATTCGGCGCCCCGCATCGTCAGCAGAGCGCAACTCCTTCAGGGCCGCCGGATCGATGGCGCGTGCGAGGTAGGTCGTCATGCCTCCAGCCTCACGCGCCCGCGCCCCGCCCACCGGCGGTAAACGGACATCGCGCTCCGCGCAGGTCACGTGGAAGGATGACCGAACCGCCGAACCTACACATATCGAGGAGATGACCGCGTGCCTGGCACAAACCTGACCCGCGAAGAGGCTCAGCAGCGGGCGCAGCTGCTCACCGTCGAGTCCTACGAGATCGATCTCGACCTCTCCGGCGCGCAGGAGGGCGGTACCTACCGGTCTGTCACCACGGTGCGCTTCGACGTCGCCGAGACCGGCGCGGAGTCGTTCATCGACCTGGTGGCCCCGACCGTCCACGAGGTGACCCTCAACGGCGACGCACTCGATGCGGCCGAGGTCTTCAAGGACTCCCGGATCGCCCTGTCCGGCCTGCTGGAGGGCCCCAACGTCCTGCGGGTCGTGGCCGACTGCGCCTACACCAACACCGGCGAGGGGCTGCACCGCTTCGTCGACCCGGTCGACCAGCAGGCCTACCTCTACACCCAGTTCGAGGTCCCGGACGCGCGCCGCGTCTTCGCGTCCTTCGAGCAGCCCGACCTGAAGGCCACCTTCCAGTTCACCGTGAAGGCGCCGGACGGCTGGACCGTCATCTCCAACTCGCCCACCCCGGAGCCCAAGGACAACGTCTGGTCCTTCGAGCCGACGCCGCGCATCTCGACGTACATCACGGCGCTCATCGTCGGCCCGTACCACTCGGTGCACAGCGTCTACGAGAAGGACGGGCAGAGCGTGCCGCTGGGCATCTACTGCCGGCCCTCGCTCGCCGAGTTCCTCGACTCGGACGCGATCTTCGAGGTGACCCGGCAGGGCTTCGACTGGTTCCAGGAGAAGTTCGACTACGCGTACCCGTTCAAGAAGTACGACCAGCTGTTCGTGCCGGAGTTCAACGCGGGCGCGATGGAGAACGCGGGCGCGGTGACCATCCGCGACCAGTACGTCTTCCGGTCCAAGGTGACGAACGCGGCGTACGAGACGCGCGCGGAGACCATCCTGCACGAGCTGGCCCACATGTGGTTCGGCGACCTGGTCACCATGGAGTGGTGGAACGACCTGTGGCTGAACGAGTCGTTCGCCACGTACACGTCCATCGCCTGCCAGGCGTACGCGCCCGAGTCGCGCTGGCCGCACTCGTGGACCACCTTCGCCAACCAGATGAAGACGTGGGCGTACCGCCAGGACCAGCTGCCGTCCACCCACCCGATCATGGCCGAGATCCGCGACCTGGACGACGTGCTCGTCAACTTCGACGGCATCACCTACGCCAAGGGCGCCTCCGTCCTCAAGCAGCTCGTCGCCTACGTCGGCGAGGACGAGTTCTTCCAGGGCGTCCAGGCGTACTTCAAGCGCCACGCCTTCGGCAACACCCGCCTGTCCGACCTGCTGGGCGCCCTGGAGGAGACCTCCGGCCGTGACCTGAAGACGTGGTCGAAGCAGTGGCTGGAGACGGCCGGCATCAACATCCTGCGTCCCGAGATCGAGACGGACGCGAGCGGTGTGATCACCTCGTTCGCGATCCGCCAGGAGGCCCCCGCGCTGCCGACGGGCGCGAAGGGCGAGCCGACGCTGCGCCCGCACCGCATCGCGGTCGGCCTGTACAACCTCGACGACGCGACCGGCAAGCTGGTGCGCGACGAGCGCATCGAGCTGGACGTGGACGGCGAACTGACCGCCGTACCGCAGCTGTCGGGCACGCGCCGCCCGGACGTGGTCCTCCTCAACGACGACGACCTGTCGTACGCGAAGGTCCGCCTCGACGAGCAGTCCCTGGCCTTCGTCACCGAGCACCTCGGCGACTTCGAGGCCTCCCTCCCGCGGGCCCTGTGCTGGGCGTCGTCCTGGGACATGACGCGCGACGCGGAGCTCGCCACCCGCGACTACCTCTCCCTCGTCCTGTCGGGCATCGGCAAGGAGTCCGACATCGGCGTCGTGCAGTCGCTGCAGCGCCAGGTGAAGCTCGCGATCGAGCTGTACGCCGACCCGGCCGCCCGCGAGTCGCTGCTGACCCGCTGGACGGACGCCACGCTGGCCCACCTGCGCTCGGCGGAGGCGGGCAGCGACCACCAGCTGGCGTGGGCGCGGGCGTTCGCGGCGACGGCACGCACGCCCGAGCAGCTCGACCTCCTCGAGGCCCTGCTGGACGGCTCCCAGACGATCGAGGGCCTGGCCGTCGACACGGAGCTGCGCTGGGCGCTCGTCCAGCGCCTGGCGGCGGTGGGCCGCTTCGACGAGACGGAGATCGCCGCCGAGTACGAGCGGGACAGGACGGCGGCCGGCGAGCGCCACGCCGCCACGGCCCGCGCCGCCCGTCCGACCGCGGAGGCCAAGGCCGAGGCCTGGTCGTCGGTCATCGACTCCGACAAGCTCCCCAACGCCCTCCAGGAAGCGGTCATCGGCGGCTTCGTCCAGACCGACCAGCGCGAACTCCTCGCCCCCTACACGGACAAGTTCTTCGAGGTGGTCAAGGACATCTGGGACGCCCGCTCCCACGAGATCGCCCAGCAGATCGCGGTCGGCCTGTACCCGACCCTCCAGGTCTCCGAGGAGACCCTGAGCAAGACGGACACCTGGCTGTCCTCGGCGGAGCCGAACGCGGCCCTGCGCCGCCTGATCTCGGAGTCCCGCGCGGGCGTGGAGCGGGCGCTGAAGGCGCAGGCGGCGGACGCGGCGGCGGAGCAGTAACGGTCGTCGTACGTATGCCGACAGGGCGCCCGGTGCTGCTGCGCCGGGCGCCCTGTCGTGTGCGCCCGGCTACGCGGCGGCAGCACCGCGCAGAGCGTCCAGCGCCCTGCCCACCGCCGGCGAACCCGCCCCGCCCTTGCGTACGGCTGCCACCACATGCCGGACCGGCCGCTCCGCGCCCAGCTCCCGCATCACGACGCCGCCCCTGGCCACCGCCGCCATCCGCGGCACCAACGCCACCCCCATCCCCGCCTCCACCATCGCCAGGATCGCCGTCCACCCGGCCGCCGAGTGCCCCTGTACGGGGCTGAACCCGGCCGCCTCGCAGGCCCCGCGGGTGATGTCCGACCAGGGCCCGCTCCCGCCGAAGATCCACGGCTCCTCCGCGAGATCGGCGAGCCGCAGCCCGTCCGCGGTGGCGAGCGGGTGGTCGCGGGGGAGGGCGACGTCGAGGGGGTCGGCGAGCAGCGGGACGCGGGTGAACCGGGGGTCGGCGGCCGTCGGGGCCTGCGCGGCGAGGGACAGCGCGAGGTCGACGTCCCCGGCGGCCAGCAGCTCGTACGCCTCCCCGGCCTCCGCCTCCCGCACCCGCAGGGTCACCCCGGGATGCGCGGTCCGCAGCGCCCGCACGGCGGGGACGACGAGGGCGGGTACGGCGGTGGAGAACGCCGCGACCCGCACCTCCCCCACCTCGCCGTGCACGTACGCGGCCACCTCGGCGTCCGCCCGCTCCAGTTGCTCGAACACGGCCTCGGCGTGCCGCAGCACCAGCCGCGCCGCGTCCGTCAGCCGCACCCGCCGCCCCTGCGCCTCCAGCAGCGGCACCCCCACCTGCTTGGCGAGATTCGTCAGCTGCTGCGACACCGCCGACGGAGTCATCCGCAGCGCCTCGGCGGTCGCCGTCACGGTCCCCCGCTCCCGCAACGTCCGCAGGATCTGCAGCTTCCGGATGTCCCACTCGACCATGGCGGCAACCTACGTCACCGACGCGCCCCCGCACCCAGCACGACCCCGCCGAGGATCAGCGCCATGCACAGCACCTGCGTCCAGCCGGTCGCCTCGCCGAGCACCGCCCAGGACAGCAGGGCCACGCACACCGGCTGGAGGTAGTAGACGACCCCGGCGCGGCCCGGTCCGACCAGTGCGATCGCCCTGTTCCAGGCGAAGAAGGCGACGGCGGAGGAGACGACTCCCACGTACAGGATCGGCAGGACCGTCCCGGCCGTCGGCTCGAAGCCGCCCTGCACCGCCAGGCTGACTCCCTGCGCGGGCACCAGCAGGACCGTGCCCAGCAGGAACGTGGTGAACAGGAAGGCCACCCCGCCCAGTTCGGCCGGCTTGCGCCGCAGCAGACCGCTGTACGAGGCGAAGCAGCAGGCCGCGGCCACCATCCACAGGTCGCCCGCCGCGAACCGGGCCCCGCCCGCGCCACTCCCGATCAGCAGCACGACGCCCGCACAGGCCGTCAGCAGACCGGCCACCCGGCGCGCGCCCAGCCGTATCCCCGCGGCCCGTTCGAACACGGCCATCAGGACCGGCGAAGCGGCCATGATCATGCCCATGTTGGCGGCGGGCGTGGTCAACCCGGCCTGGTTGACGAGGGTGTTGTAGGTGGCCACGCCGAGGAGGGCGGCAAGGAACACGAACCCGAGGTGACGGCGGATCACCTTCCGCTGCCGCCAGGCCTGCCGGGCACCGAAGGGAGCCACCGCGGCCAGCGCCACCAGCCATCTCCAGAACGCTTGCTGCACCGGGGGCACGCTGTCGTGCAGCGCGCGGGAAGTGACGAAGCTGCCCGACCACACGACGGTGGCGAGGGCGGCGAACGCGATGCCGAGGGCGGCCGCCTTGGGGAGGGGAGTCGGGGTGGCTGTCCTGGGGAGGACGACGGTCACGGAGATCCTTTCGCTGGGCGGTGATCGGGCTCGATCTACCGTCGCAGCGCGGGACCTGTCAGGTCCATCGAATCTTTTCGATGCTTCTTTTCAGCAGAACTGAACAATGGTGGGAGGGCCTGTCCAGGCCGGCCCGTCCCGTCCCGGCTCTCCTGGACCCGGCCAACCCTGATCTGCCCGACGACCGTCGCCCCGAACGCCAGCGCCATCCCCGCCAGTTGGAGCGGGCTCAACGCCTGCCCCAGCGCGGCCCAGCCGACCACGGCGGCGGTCAGGGGGGACAGCGGGCCGAGGAAGGTGACCTGCATGGCGCTCAGGCGGCCGATGCCGCGGAACCAGAGCCAGTACGCGACCGCCGTGTTCGCCAGCGCCAAGTAGACGTAGCCGCCGGCCGCACGGACGTCGAGTGCGGGCGGGGCGCCCTCGGCCAGGAGGGCGAGCGGGGCGAGGAGCAGGCCGCCGGCGGTGAGCTGCCAACCGGTGAGGGCGAGCGGGCCGACACCCTCGGGGCGCCCCCACCGCTTGGTCAGCACGGTGCCGGTGGACATGGCCGCCGTGCAGGCCAGGGCCGCCAGCAGCCCGACGGGATCGAGCGCACCGGCCGCCTCCAGCACCACCAGGCTGACACCGAACGCCGCCACGACCCCGGTGAGCACATTGCGCACCGTGGGCCGTTGCCCGAGGAACAGCGCCGACAGACCGACGACGAACAGCGGGCCGACCGAGCCGACAACGGCCGCCATGCCCCCGGGCAGCCGGTACGCGGAGAGGAAGAGCAGAGGGAAGAAGGCGCCGATGTTCAGGGCGCCCAGCACCGCCGCCTTCCACCACCAGGCGCCGCGCGGCAGCACACGGGCGAGGGCGAGCAGCAGCAGACCGGCGGGCAGGGCGCGCATCAGGCCGGTGGACAGGGGGCGGTCGGCCGGCAGGAACTCGGTGGTGACCGCGTAGGTCGTGCCCCAGGAGATGGGCGCGAGGGCGGTGAGGAGTATCAGGGCGGGAGAGACACCGCCGACACGGTGGGCGGCCACGGGATGCACCCTTCGAAGTAGGTCGGCCGAGCAGGCCGGGCGGAGGTAGGCCAGTGGAAGTAGAGGTAGAGGAAAGGAAGTAGGCCAGTGGGAAGCAGGCCAGTGGAAAGTAGCTTAGCGCTAAGCCACTTTCCGTCAAGCCACTTTCTTGCGGGCCAGCATTCGGACCCCCGATACTCGACGCATGAGCGAACGCCCCCAGCGCAAGGACCCCGTCGACGCGATCATCGACCAGTGGGCGACGGTGCGGCCCGACCTCGACACCAAGGCGATGGAGGTCTTCGGGCGGATCTACCGCCTCGCGCGCACGATGGGCGACCGCATCGAGAAGGCGTACGCGCCCTACGGCATCTCACGCGGCGAGTGCGACGTCCTGGCGACCCTGCGCCGCTCCGGAGAGCCCTACACCCTCTCGCCCCGCCAGCTCTCGGCGACGCTGATGCTCACCACCGGAGGCATGACCGGCCGGCTCGACAAGCTGGAACGGGCCGACCTGCTGCGCCGCTCCCCCGACCCGCACGACCGCCGCGGTCTGCAAGTCACGCTCACGGAGAAGGGGTTGAGCATCGTCGACCAGGCGGTCAGCGCCGGCCTGGCCGTCCAGACGGAGGCCCTGTCCGCCCTCGACGACGAACAGGCCGACCAACTGGCCGACCTGTTGAGGGAGTTGCTCGCGGGGACGCCCGATTCCCGGTAGGCGGGGCTCCGCTCACCCCACCTGGGCGGCGACCGCCGCCTCGATCGCCCCGGCGTCCGCGTCGTCCGACGCCCACGCCACGTATCCGTCGGGCCGCACCAGCACGGCCGTACGGCGGTCGCCCGCCCAGCGCTCCACGGCCGGCCGGCCCTTGCGGGAGACCGGACCCTCGGGCACTTGCGCCGCCTTCGGGACGATCAGTACGAACCGTCCACCGCGCAGGGCCTCATAGAGGCGGCCACTCTCCAGAGCCACGTCGGGGACACGGGTGCCGACCAGGCGGTGGGAGCCGCGCGGGGCGGGGTACCTGTAGCCGATGCCCGAGATCTGGGCCAGCGCCTTCGCCCGGGCGGGCCGGGCCGCGTTGACGAAGGCGGAGACGAGGGCGCGTACGGCGCGCAGGGCCGGGTTCCGCGCCCTCGCCAGCCGGACCAGCCCGCCGCTGCTGCGCAGCACGGCCTTGCCGACCGGGTGGCGTTCGGCCTGATAGGTATCCAGGAGCGCCTCGGGCGCCCAGCCCTTGACGACCGCGGCGAGCTTCCAGCCGAGGTTGGCCGCGTCCTGAAGGCCGGTGTTCATGCCCTGGCCGCCCGCCGGCGAGTGGACGTGCGCGGCGTCACCGGCGAGGAAGACCCGACCGACCCGGTACTGCGGCGCCTGCCGTTCGTCGCTGTGGAAGCGGGAGAGCCAGCGCGCGTCGTGCATGCCGTAGTCGGTGCCCAGGGCGCGGCGGGTGACCTCCTTGACCTCGTCGAGGTCGAGCGGTGCGTCGTCGGGGACCTCGTGGTGGCGGTTCCAGCCCATGACGCGGTACCAGCCGTCGCCGAAGGAGGCGATCATCGCGAAGGCGTCACCGGCGCCGTTGACGGTGAGCACGCTCTCGGGCCGCTCGGCGAGCCGTACGTCCGCCAGGAAGAGGGACTTGATGACGGAGACGCCGGGGAAGGGCAGGCCGACGGCCTGTCGCACGGCGCTGCGATGCCCGTCCGCGCCGACGACATAGGCGGCGCGGCGCGTGACGACGGTCCCGTTCTGGCCGCGCACATCGAGGTCGACCCCGCTGTCGTCCTGCCGCAGCCCCACGACCTCGCTCTCGAAGAGGAACTCGACACCGAGCTCACGCGCCCGCCGCTCCAGCAGCCGCTCGACCTCGTACTGCGGGGTGATGAGCAGGAACGGGAAGCGGGACGGCAGCGTGCCGAGATCGAGGGAGAGGCGGCGGAAGAGGCGCAGCTCGGTGATGGTGCTGCCGGTGGCGAGCAACGGCTCGGCAAGGCCGCGGGCGTCGAGCTGTTCCAAGGTGCGGGCGTGCACGCCGAAGGCGCGGGAGAGGTTGCTGATCTTGTGGGGGCGCTTCTCGACGAGGGTGACGGGGACGCCGGCGGCGGCGAGGTCACCGGCCAGGAGGAGACCGGTGGGGCCGGAGCCGACGACGAGCACGGGGTGGGTGGGGGTGGTGCCGGTGCCGGTGCCGTTCATGGTGGTCATGGTGGCCTCCTGGTTGCCAACACGCGTCGGCCAACAATTGTTGGCCAACGCTCGTTGGCAACGATAGGGCCGTGAGGACGAAGGCGTCAACGTCTGTGGGCCTACAGTTGTGGGCACACACCTGTGGACGCACACTTGGGGCACGCGCTCGCGAGCCCCGCCTTGTTGGCCTACACATGTTGGCCTACGCTTGTTGACATGACCGAGAGCAAGCCCCCCACACCCACCCCCACCCCGACACCACCCCGCCGCTCCGAGGCCACCCGCACGGCGATCCTCGACGCGGCCCGCGAGCGCTTCGCGGCCGACGGTTACGAGCGCGCCACGATCCGCGCCATCGCCAAGGACGCGAACATCGATCCGTCGATGGTGATGCGCTACTACGGCAACAAGGAAGGCCTGTTCGCGGCGGCCGTCGCCATCGATCTGCGGCTGCCGGACCCGGCGTCGTTGCCCCGGGACGACGCCGGCCGGGCGCTGGTGACGCACTTCCTGGTCATGTGGGAGAAGAACGAGGTGCTCACGGCCCTGCTCAGGGTCGGCGCGACCAACCAGGCCGGGGCCGAGCGCATGCGGAGCATCTTCGGGGACCAGTTGCTGCCGGTCGCCCGCCGGGTGTGCCCCGACCCCGAGCAGGCCCCGGCGCGGGCGGCGCTGGTGTCGGCGCAGCTGCTCGGGCTGGCGCTCACCCGCTACGTACTGCGGTTTCCGCCCGCCGTGGACCTGGCCCCCGAGGAGGTCGTGGCATGGCTGGCGCCGACGGTGCAGCGGTATCTGACGGCGCCGTATCCGGCGTGAGCGTCACCTGTCCGTGACAGCCGCCCACCCGTGAAAACGCCGAGGGCGCCGGCCTCGTCGCAGGTACGGCGGATGCGCGTACGTACGACGAGGCAGGCGCCCTCGAAGAAGCTGTGACCGGACGGAGCCGCCCTGGTCAGGCCTTCGCCTTGACCTTCGCCTTCGGCTGGCGGTCCGTGGAGCGGTCCAGGACCATCACGAGGCCCGCGATGACCGCGAACAGCACGATCGGGGCCAAGACGAACTGGCCCAGCGTCTCCATGACGCTCAGGCCCGGACCGGGGTCGTCGCCGTCGTCACGCGCGAGCGCGAGCGCAGGGGACGACATGAGCAGCATCATCAGCGTCGTACCGGCAGCCAGGGCGCCGGCGCGCAGGGCGTTCTTCTTGTCCACGGGGCCAAAAGTACCGAACGCCGGGAGGGGCCGCGCGCCCGGGGTGCCGTAGGAGGCGCGGCCCGCCCGCCGAGAGGCGCGGCCCGCCCGGCCTGGGGCACGATCCGCCCGGCGTCACCCCCGCCGGGCCGCCTCGCCCCGCAGCACCTCCACGAGCGCCCGCACCCGGGCCGACCCCGCCAGTTCCTCCAACGTCACCGCCCGGCCCTCCGCGTCCGCGATCGGCAGTCGCCAGTTCGGGTACTGGTCCCAGGTCCCCGGCAGGTTCTGGGGGCGGCGGTCGCCCACGCCGTCCGGGAGCCAGATGCCGACCATGCGGGCCGGGGTGCGCAGCAGGAAGCGGTGGACGGCCTGGATCTCGGCCTCCTCCTCCGAGGTGCAGTGCCCGCCGTGCGTGCCGCGCAGCAGTCCGAGCCGGGAGAGCAGTTCCAGCCACTCGCCCGTGTCCGCCGACGCCGCCGCCTGTTCCTGCTCCAGAGAGCCGGTCAACAGGCCGAGGCTGTCGCGGAGTTGGACGTGTTCGCCGGTGAGGCGGGCCGCGGTGGGCGGCAGGTCGTGGGTGGTGGCGGTGGCGAGGCAGTCGGCGCGCCAGGACTCCGGCGGCAGCGGACGGCCGTCCCCGTCCCAGTCCCGTTCGAACCAGAGCACGGAGGTGCCGAGCACGCCCCGTGCGCGCAGCGTCTCGCGCACACCGGGCTCCACCGTGCCGAGATCCTCGCCGATCACCACGGCCCCGGCGCGGGAGGCCTCCAGCACCAGGATCGCGAGCATGGCCTCGGCGTCGTAGCGGACGTACGTCCCCTCCGTCGGCGCGTGCCCCTGCGGCACCCACCACAGCCGGAAGAGCCCCATGACGTGGTCGATCCGCAACGCGCCCGCGTACCGGAACAGGGCCCGCAGGAGGCGGCGGTACGGCTCGTATCCCGATTCGGCCAGCCGGTCCGGTCGCCAGGGCGGCAGTCCCCAGTCCTGGCCGCGCGCGTTGAAGGCGTCCGGCGGTGCGCCCACCGACATCCCGGCGGCGAAGTACTCCTGCTGGGCCCAGGCGTCCGCGCCCCCGGGGTGCACCCCGACCGCCAGGTCGTGCACGATCCCGACCCCCATCCCCGACTCGCGCGCGACCCGCTGGGCGGCGGTCAGCTGGCCGTCGGTGAGCCACGCGAGCCGGCAGTGCAGGTCGACCCGGTCCATCAACTCGCCCCGCGCGCGGGCGGTTTCGGGCGACCGCGGATCCCGTAGCCCCTCCGGCCACCGGAGCCAGTCCGAGCCGTGCACCTCGGCCAGCGCGCACCACGTGGCGTGGTCCTCCAGCGCCTGCCCCTCCCGCGCGAGGAAGTCGGCGTACGCGGCCCGGCGCCCGGGCCCGAGCGGCACCTCGCGCACCAGCTCCAGCGCCTCCCGCTTCGCCTCCCACACGGCGTCCCGGTCGATCAGCGCCCCCTTCTCCAGCACCGCTTCCCGCAGCCGCCCGGCCCGCTCCAGCAGCGTCCGCAGCCGCTCGCGGTCCTCGACGTACGCGAACTCGGGCACGTCCTCGACCCGCAGATGCACCGGGTCGGGGAAGCGGCGGGAGGAGGGGCGGTAGGGGGAAGGGTCGGTGGGCGCTCCGGGTACGGCCGCGTGCAGCGGGTTGACCTGCACGAATCCGGCGCCGAGCGACCGGCCGGCCCAGGCGGCGAGTTCGGCGAGGTCGCCGAGGTCGCCCATGCCCCAGGAGCGGCGGGAGAGGAGGGAGTAGAGCTGGACGAGGAGGCCGTACGAGCGTTCGATGGACGGGGGCAGGCGGGGCGGGGCGACGACCAGGTGGCTGGTCGCGGTACGGCCGTCGGGGGCGGTGGCCGTCAAGCGGTGGACGCCGGGCGGGAGCCGGTCGGGGGCGGCGCGGGTCTCGCCCTGTTCGGTCTCGATGTGCAGCCGGGTACCAGCCGGCAGCGACGGCAGGGCGGCCGGCGCCTCGGGCTCGGCCCCGCTCCAGCACACCAGCGTCGGCGGCAGCAGCCGCTCGCGCAGCTCCCGCTCCCGTGCGGCGAGCGCGGCACCGACGGCCCCGGGGGTGCTCGTGTCGATGTCGAGGGCGGCCAGGGCGAGGGTGAGCGCGGTGGCGGAGGCCGTGACCGTACGGTCGGCGGACGGCTGGTAGGAGGTGGCGACGCCGTGCAGTTCGGCGAGCCGGGTCAGGTCGTCGGAGGGCAGGTCCTCGGGACTCGCGGGAGTCTCGGCAGGGGCTTCGGCCGACCGCTCTGCTGTCATCTACGGCCTCGGGAAATCCATGTCCATGTCCATACCGGTGTCCATACCCGCATCCCAGACGGCCGCCTCACTGGTCAGCGGCGCGGCGTCGGCGAGGGGCGGTTCGCTGGTGAGGGGCTCGACGTCGGGGAGGGGCGGTTCGCTGGTGAGGGGGGTTTCGAAGCAGGCGCCCTCGGAGCTGAAGACGCAGGCGTGCATCTCGGGTTCGGTGAAGACGCCTTCGTACGCCTCGGGCTCGTGGGGCGCCTCGGGTTTGGACAGGGCCGATGCTGTGGGCACGGGGGGGCTCCTCGTCTGGTTCGGCGTGCGGGTTATCGCAGCCCTACCCAGCAGACGCGGGGACAGACGTCCGGAGACAAACATCGTGCCTCTCGTCACATTCTGTTCCGCACGTGCCTTTCCGCCGCAGAGTTTTCTGCCCGATCACTATTCACTCAGTACATGTACTCAGTGCATAATGATCGGCATGAGCACCCGCCACATCCTGTTGGGGCTGCTCGCCACGGGGCCGAGCCATGGCTACGACCTCAAGCGACGCCACGACGAACGCTTCCCGCAGGCCCGCCCGCTGGCCTACGGGCAGGTCTACACGACCCTGCAGCGGCTGGTCCGCGACGGGCTCGCCGAGGTCGACGGCACCGATTCGGACGGCGGCCCGGAGCGCACCACGTACCGCTCGACGGACGACGGAGCACGTGAACTGGCCAAGTGGGCCGGGGAGATCGCGCCGCCCGCGCCGTTCGTGACGAACGAGATCTTCGCCAAGGTCGTCGTGTCGATCCTGTCCGGCGGCGACCCCGAGGCCTATCTGCGCGCCCAGCGCGCCGCCCACATGGAGCGGATGCGCGAGCTCACGGCGGTCAAGACCGCCCCGCACACCGATCTCGCGACCGTGCTCTCGGCGGACTACGCCCTCAACCACCTCGACGCCGACCTCCGCTGGATGACGACCACGGCGGCCCGGCTCACCACCCTGACCGCGGAGGTCGACGCAGCATGAGCAACACAGAGGGGGGCACGGTGCCGCTGCTGGCGGCCCGTGACCTCGTCAAGGCACACGGCAGGACCGAGGCCCTGCGCGGCGCCTCGATCGAGCTGCGGGCCGGCGAGATCCTCGCCGTCACCGGCGCCAGCGGCAGCGGGAAGTCGACGCTGCTGCACTGCCTGGCCGGCATCGTCCGCCCGGACACCGGCTCGGTGACGTACGCCGGGCAGCGGCTGGACCAGCTGCCGGAGAAACGGTTGAGCGAGCTTCGGCGTACGGAGTTCGGCGTGGTCTTCCAGTTCGGGCAGCTGATCCCCGAGTTGACGGCCCTGGACAACGTCGCGCTGCCGCTGCTGCTCGCCGGTGCCCGCCGGCAGGAGGCGCAGGCGAAGGCCGGTGCGTGGCTGGAGCGGTTCGGGGTGCGCGGGCAGGAGGAACTGCGGCCGGGCGAGATGAGCGGGGGCCAGGCGCAGCGGGTGGCCCTGGCCCGGGCCCTGGTCACCGGCCCGGAGATCGTCTTCGCGGACGAGCCGACCGGGGCGCTGGACTCGCTGGCGAGCGAGCAGGTGATGACGGCCCTGACGCACACGGCCCGTGAGTCCGGTACGGCGGTGCTGCTGATCACGCATGACGCCCAGGTGGCGGCGTACGCGGACCGCGAGGTGCGGTTGAGTGACGGGACCGTGGCGCCGCTGGAGGTGGCGGTATGAGGCGCGAGTTCCGCGGCGGCGGGCCGACCGGCGCCCGACCGCAGGCAACGGCCACGAGTCCCGCCGGACACGGCGACGCCCTCCGCCTCCCCGGCGCAGACGTGACCGGCCCGGGGGTGACCGCATGAAGGCCGACCTCCGACTGGCCTGGCAGCTCACCCGGGGCTCCGACCGGCGCGAGTGGTGGCGGGTGGGGCTCACCGCGCTGGGGGCGGCGCTCGCGACCGGTTTCGCGCTGGCGGGCGTCGCGCTGGCCTCGCTCGACGGCTACAACAGCGTGCCGCTCGCCCACGGCCTGCTGAACACCGCGGGAGGCCGCTTCGGGGTGATCTTCACCCTGGCGCTCCTCCTCATTCCGGTGCTCGGATTCCTCGGCCAGAGCGCGCGCATCGGCGCCGTCCACCGCGACCGGCGGCTCGCCGGGCTGCGACTGGCCGGGGCCACGCCCTGGCAGGTACGACGGATCGCCGCACTGGAGGCGGGGCTCGCCTGTCTGCTGGGCTCGGCGCCCGCCACCGCGGTCGCGGTGCCGGTACTGCTGTCCCTGTGGGCCAGTCCGACCGTTCTGGCCTGGGCGGGGATGACCCTGGTCGCCCTGGCCGTGCCGGCGCTGGGCGCGGCGGTGTCCGCACTGGCGTTGCGCCGGGTGGTGGCGTCACCGCTCGGCTGGGTGCGCCGGGTGCGGAGCGGCCGGCCTCCGGGCCGGGTGTTCCTGGTGGCGACCGGGCTGCTCGCGGTGTTTGCGGTGGTGCCCCTGCTGACCCCGGTGTTCGCCGGGCCCCGCCGGCTCTCCCCCGTCCCGCTGATCGTCCTGGCCCTGACCCTGCTGGTCGGTGCCGCGGCGCTGTGGCTGACCGGCTGGTCCTCCGGCCTGCTGGGCCGCACCCTCGCGGCCCGGGCCCAGCGCCCGGACCTGCTGATCGCGGCGGAACGGCTGCGCGACGACCCGTGGGCGGCGGCCCGCACCCACGCGGCCGTGCTGCTGGTGACCGTCGTCGCCACCGGCTTCGTGGGGGTGCGGCAGGTGTTTCTCGACGATCTGCACGCCATGCGCCGCCTGGGCCGACTCGGCATGGACATGGAGTTCTATACGACGGGCCTCGACCTGACGGCGGCCGCGGTCCTCGTCGCCCTCGGGATCGTCCTGTCGGCTCTCGCGGTCGGCACCGCCGAGTCCCTCGCCACCCGGCGCCGGGGCCTGGCAGCGCAGAACGCGGCGGGGGTGCCGCGCGGGGTGCTGGCCCGGGCGCTGTTCCTCGAGACCGCGCTCCCGCTGGTACCGGCGGTCGTGGTGGCGGGCGCCGGCGGCATGGCGATCGGTGCCTGGTACGCCTCGATCGCCACGGAGTGGACGGTGCCGGAGGTGCCGTACGTCTCCCTGCTGGTCCCTCTCGCGGTGTACGCCTGCTGCCTGCTGGCCGCGGCCACCTCGCTGCCCCTGCTGCACCGCTCGGTCCGCCCGGCGGAGCTGCGCTACGGGTGAGAACGGCCGGGCGGCCGCATGACCGGCCGGCCCCGGGGGCACGGGGGACCCCCGGGGCCGGATGCCATGCACACGGTTCGCCGGGTATGCGAAGGCCCGGATCGTCAGGCGGAAATGCCGTCGATCCGGGCCATGGCGTCCTCCGCGCCGAACGGCTGCAAGTACGGCAGCCAGCGCGGGTCCCTATGCCCGGTGCCGATGATGCGCCAGGCCAGACCGGTGGGTGGAGCGGGTTTGTGGCGCAGCCGCCAGCCGATCTCGAACAGATGTCGGTCGGCCTTCACGTGGTTGCAGCGACGGCACGAGGCCACCACGTTGTCCCAGACGTGCTTGCCCCCGCGGCTGCGCGGAATGACATGGTCGACGCTGGTTGCGACGCCACCGCAGTACATGCACCGGCCCCCGTCACGCGCGAAGAGCGCCCTGCGGGTCAGAGGAACGGGCCCCCGATAGGGAACCCGGACGAATCGCTTGAGCCGGACCACGCTGGGTGCGGGGACTGTGACGGTTGCGCTGTGCAGATAGGCGCCGGACTCCTCGAGGCATACGGCCTTGTTCTCGAGGACGAGGACGAGCGCGCGGCGGAGCGGTACGACGCCGAGTGGCTCGTACGACGCGTTGAGGACCAGGACATGCGGCACGGATGCCTCCTTGGGCGTCGGCGGCGCGTGGCTCGCGCCGGGACGATCTGTAGTCAGTCTCCCCTCTTGCCTGGTGAAAGCGCCACCATGTCCCGGTAACGGGCTGGGAGTGTTTTCGACCACATCTGATTCATCCCCAGGATGACGAACGGTTCATCCCTCCAGTTCATCCCCAGGTGGGCACCGTTCCTCCCTCGAACATGGCGACGATCCACACACGATGCCCCGATAGTGTGGTGGGCCTGCCCTACCGGTGACCTTTTCGTGACCTTGACCATCTGCCGGTGGGGCGGGCCGCTGCACTGGAGGTACCAGCCGTGTCCTTGCCCGCCGTCCTACTGGCCGCCGGTTCGTCCCCGTCACCGTCCCCCTCGGAGACGACGACCCCGGCGGTGCCATCGATCCAGGACGCCCAGGAGAGCGCGACCCAGGCCGCGAGCTGGTTCGAGGAGAACTGGTCGACCTGGCTCGCCATAGGTCTGAAGATCCTGCTGATCCTGGTGATCGCGGCGGTGCTGAGAATGGCGATCCGGCGGGCGATCACCAAGCTCATAGACCGGATGAACCGCACGGCGCAGGCGGTGGACGGCACGGCCCTCGGCGGCCTGCTGGTCAACGTCGAGCGCCGCCGTCAGCGCTCGCAGGCGATCGGCTCGGTCCTGCGCTCGGTGGCGAGCTTCCTGATCATGGGCACCGCGGCCCTGATGATCCTGTCCACCTTCGACATCAACCTGGCCCCGCTGCTGGCCTCCGCCGGTGTGGCGGGCGTGGCGATCGGCTTCGGCGCCCGCAACCTGGTCACCGACTTCCTCTCCGGCGTCTTCATGATCCTGGAGGACCAGTACGGCGTCGGCGACGCGATCGACGCGGGCGTGGCATCCGGCGAGGTCATCGAGGTCGGCCTGCGCGTGACCAAGCTGCGCGGCGACAACGGCGAGATCTGGTACGTCCGCAACGGCGAGGTCAAGCGGATCGGCAACCTCTCGCAGGGCTGGTCGACGGCCGGGGTGGACGTCACGGTCCGCTCCTCCGAGGACCTGGACAAGGTCAAGCGCAGCATCGGCGAGGTCGCCGAGAAGATGAGCAAGGAGGAGCCCTGGAACGAGCTCCTCTGGGGCCCGATCGAGGTCCTCGGCCTGGACAGCGTGCTGCTGGACTCGATGGTCGTACGGGTGTCCGCGAAGACGATGCCCGGCAAGTCGCTGACGGTGGAACGCGAGCTGCGCTGGCGCATCAAGCGCGCCTTCGACGCCGCCGACATCCCGATCGTCGGCCGCGCTCCCCTCACCACGGAGGAGGCGGCCACGACCGACCCGACGGCGGGCATGGCGGCTCCGTCTGCGTACTCCAACACGTCCTCTCCGCAGGCCCAGGCGGCCACGCCGCTGACACCGCCGAGCGTGACGAAGTAGGCCGGGGGGACGGGAGCTGGGGGCGTACGGCGAGGGCGCGCGTGGGCAGCGGGCACGTACCTCAGTCGACTCAGTCGACCCACTCCCGCCACCGTGGCCAAGGCCGCTCACACCGCCCTTCGGCGATCGCCTTCCTGCACTCCCGCTGGGCGAGTTCCTCCAGCTCACGCCCGGTCGCAGGCTTGCTGCCGATGGTGGTGACCTCGGAGAAGGCGATCAAGCACTCGCCGTGTGGTACGGGCCGTGTCGCCCAGAAGACGAAGGACACGCCCGCGATGATCACGGCGAGCGAGGCGAGAGCGAGCAACGCACGGCGACGGTCACGCGTCATCCGCGCAGCCTAGCCGCGCCCGATCACGGCGCCGCCAGAACCGGTCATCACGCCCAGGGGGGCGTCCTGTACAACCCTTGGTTGTCGACGGAGGCAGGGGCTGGGCATGGCGGGCGAGCGGTCGTTGGGGCGGGGTTTCGGGTGGCTGTGGGCGGCGTACGGGGTCAGTACGTTCGGGACCCGGCTCGCCTTCGACGCGTTCCCGATCATCGCGGTCGTCGTGCTGCACGCCGGGGCGACCGAGGTGGCGCTGCTTGCGGCCTCGGGGCTCGCGGTGGGAGCGGCGGTGGCGGTGCCGCTCGGGGCGTGGGTGGAGCTGCGCCGGAAGCGGCCGGTGATGGTCGCGGCGGACCTGATCCGGTGCGCGGCGCTGCTGAGCGTCCCCGCCGCCTTCGCGCTGGACGGGCTCGGCCTCGGCCAGCTGCTGGTGGTGTCGGTGGTGGTCGCCGCGGCGGACATCACGTTCACCGCGGCGAGCGGGGCGTATCTGAAGTCCCTCGTGGCACCGGAGGACCTGCTCGTGGCGAACGGCCGCTTCGAGGCCACGACATGGACGGCCACCGCGCTCGGCCCGCCGCTCGGCGGGGTGGCGATCGGCGTGTTCGGCCCCATGGCGACGGTACTGGCGGACGCGGCCAGCTATCTGCTGTCGGCGCTGGGCATCCGGGCGATCGGCGGTAAGGAAAGGCAACAGACGGCACCGCGGCAGACCCGCCCCGACGCGCCCTCAGGCCTGAAGGTGAGCGACCTCCCGGCGGGCTGGCGGCACATCCTCACCCACCCCACGCTGCGCCCGCTGTTCCTCAACACGATCCTGGTCAACGCCCTGATCATGGCGCCGGCCCCGGTGCTGGCCGTCCTCATGCTCGGCCAACTCGGCTTCGCCCCCTGGCAGTACGGCCTCGCCTTCGCCGTCCCGTGCCTCGGCGGCCTGCTGGGCTCCCGCCTGTCGCGGCGCCTGGTCGCCCGGTACGGCCGCCGCCGGGTCCTGCTCACCGCCGGCACCCTGCGCGCCTGCTGGTCCGTCGGCCTGGCCTTCGTCGGCCCGGGCACGTCCGGACTCCTGCTCGTCATGGTCATCGAGTTCGGTCTGATCACCTGTGCGGGCGTCTTCAACCCGGTGCTCGCCACCACCCGCCTCGACCAGACCCCGTCGGACCGGATCACCCGCACCCTGTCGGCATGGCAGGTCACGGGCCGGACGACGACCGCGGCCATGACGGCGCTGTGGGGCCTGCTGGCGGCGCTGACCGGGCCCCGCGCCGCGATCGCCCTCGCCGGGGTCCTGCTGCTGGCGACCCCGCTCCTGCTCCCCCGGCACGAGCGCGCACCGGAGCACAGCACCACCGGGTGACGACGGCTGCCACGGTAACGACTGGGTTGCTGGTATAGACCTCTCTTGACGCCGCCTTCTCCCCGGGTCTACCTTCCTGGACAACCCGATAGGAAACTTTCCTAACAGTGATCCTGGATGGACTTCCGTCGTAGATCGCTGAGAAGCTGGTCAGCCGAAAGGCAGGTGTCGCTCCCATGGCAGGAACCGCCGGTACGCCGGGCACCCCGCGCGTCCTGCGCGCCATGAACGACCGTGCCGCCCTGGACCTCCTCCTGGAGCACGGGCCGCTGTCCCGCACGCGGATCGGCAAGCTCACCGGCCTGTCCAAGCCGACCGCCTCCCAGCTGCTCGCCCGCCTCGAAGCCGCCGGCCTCGTCCTGGCGACCGGCACGACGGAGGGCCGACCCGGCCCGGGCGCCCAGCTGTACGAGGTCAATCCGGCCGCCGCGTACGCCGCGGGGCTCGATGTCACCCCCGAACGCATCCTCGCCGCCGTCGCCGACATCACGGGCCGCACGGTGGGGTCGTACGAACTGCCCACCCCCGGCAGGCGGCCGGTCCAACCCGTCGTCCGGCAGGTCACCGACGCCCTCGACGGCGCGGTGAAGGCGGCAGGTCTCGCCCGCGACGACGTCCACCGGCTCGTCATCGGCACCCCCGGCGCCTTCGACCCCAACACGGGCCGGCTGCGCTACGCCTCCCACCTCCCCGGCTGGCACACCCCCGCGCTCCTGGCCGAACTCGCCGCCGCCCTGCCGATGCCGGTCGAGTACGAGAACGACGTCAACCTCGTGGCGGTGGCCGAGCAGCGGCTCGGCGCGGCCCGCGGCCACGAGGACTTCGTGCTGCTGTGGAACGAGGGCGGCCTCGGCGCCGCCCTGGTCCTCGGCGGGCGCCTGCACCGCGGCTGGACCGGCGGCGCGGGCGAGGTAGGTTTCCTGCCGGTTCCGGGCGCACCCCTGGTCCGCCAGGTGACCAAAGCCAACAGTGGCGGCTACCAGGAGCTGGCCGGCTCGCAGGCGATCCCCCAACTCGCACGCGAACTCGGCATGACGAACATCCCATCGGGGCCGTACGCCGAGGCCGCCGCCCGACTCGTCGAACGGGCCGCCGCGGAGGACACCGTGCTCAACCGGCTCCTCCTGGAGACCTACGCGACCCGGCTGGCCACCGGTCTCGCCTCCCTGGTCTCCGTCCTCGACCCCGAACTGGTCGTCCTCACCGGCGCCTCCCTCACGTCCGGCGGCGAGGTGCTGCGCGCCCTCGTCCAGGGCGAGCTGGAGGAGCTGGCCGCGTCCCGGCCCCGGCTCGTCGTCGGCGACGTCCGTGAACATCCCGTGTTGCGGGGCGCGTTGGAGAGCGCGCTCGCGACCACGCGTGACGAGGTCTTCGACACCGCACGCTGAGCGCCCGCCCCCGCCGGCGCACCTCCAACACACCCACTGACCCACCCCCCCCGCCTTCCTTCACCCACCCCTGTCCCGCCTTTGGGAGACCTCGCCATGCCCGGAAAGTCCTGGAAAGCCATACCCGCACCGTCCCGCAAGGCGGCCGCCGCTCTCGCCGCCACCGCCTCCCTGGCCCTTCTCACCACGGCCTGCACCGGCCAGTCGGCGTCCGGTGCCGACGACGACCCCAACGCCAGGACGACGATCACCTTCTGGCACGGCTGGAGCGCACCCACCGAGGTCAAGGCGATCCAGGCGAACGTCGACCGCTTCGAGAAGGCCCACCCGAACATCACGGTGAAGGTCGTCGGCAACATCAACGACGACAAGCTCAACCAGGCACTGCGCGCGGGCGGTTCGAGCGGGCCGGACGTGGTGTCGTCGTTCACGACCTCCAACATCGGCAAGTTCTGTTCCTCGGGCGCGTTCCTCGACCTGAAGCCGTTCATCGAGAAGTCGAAGCTCGACCTCGACAAGACCATCCCGAAGCCGATGCTGGACTACACCCAGTTCGAGGGCACCCGCTGCGCCCTCCCGCTGCTGGGCGACGCCTACGGCCTCTACTACAACAAGGACGCCTTCGACAAGGCCGGCATCAAGTCCCCGCCGAAGACCTGGTCGGAGTTCGCGAAGGTCGCCAAGAAGCTGACCGTAAGCAAGGGTGACAGTTACCGGCAGCTCGGCTTCATGCCGACGTACCACGGCTACGAGACGGTCGTGGACCACTACATGTCCCAGTGGGACCACGCCTACTTCGACAAGGACGGCAAGTCCAACATCGCCAAGGACCCGGCCTTCGCCGAGATGTTCACGTACCAGAAGAAGCTCGTCGACGACCTCGGCGGCTTCGCGAAGCTGGAGAGGTACCGCAACACCTTCGGTGACGAGTGGGGCGCCAAGCACCCGTTCCAGACCGGCCAGGTGGCCATGCAGCTCGACGGCGAGTGGCGCCTGGGCATGGCGAAGGACGCCGGTGTCGACTTCGAGATCGGCACCGCTCCGATGCCGGTCGCGGACGACGAGGCCGACGAGTACGGCAAGGGCTTCCTCTCCGGCACGATCATCGGCATCGCCCCGCAGAGCGAGAAGCAGAACGCGGCCTGGGAGCTGGTGAAGTACCTGACCACCGACACCGAGGCCGTCGTGTCCTTCGCCAACGCCATCCACAACGTGCCCTCCACGTTCGCCGCGCTGAAGTCGCCCGACCTGAAGGTGGACCCCGGCTTCAAGACGTTCCTGGACATCGCCCAGAACCCGCACTCGAACACCCCGCCGGCCTCCGTCAACGGCTCGACGTACCAGACGACGCTGCAGGACTTCGGCTACCAGTACGAGTCAGGCAAGGTGAAGGATCTGAAGGCCGGCCTGGAGAAGACCGCGCAGCAGATCGACACCGACATCCAGCAGGCGAAGTAGCGCCGTCGATGTCCACGCACACTCTCCGCGCGAAGCGCCGCAGGTCGGCGCTTCGGACGGTGGTCTTCCTGTCACCGTGGCTCATCGGGTTCGGCGTCTTCTTCGCCTATCCGCTGGTGTCCACCGTGTACTTCTCGCTGATGAAGTACGACGGCTTCGGCACGCCGGTCTTCCGCGGCCTGGGCAACTGGGCCTACGTCTTCGAGGACTATCCGCTGTTCTGGCCGGCGCTGCGCAACACGCTCTGGCTGGTGCTGGTGATGGTCACCTGCCGGGTGGTGTTCGGGCTCGGCATCGGCCTGCTGATCACGAAGATCAAGACCGGCACGGGTGTCTTCCGCACTCTCTTCTACCTGCCGTACCTCGCCCCGCCGGTCGCCGCGACACTCGCCTTCGTCTTCCTCCTCAACCCCGGCACCGGCCCCGTCAACTCGGTCCTGGACGGCCTGGGCCTGCCCACACCCGGCTGGTTCACGGACCCCTCCTGGTCCAAGCCGGCCCTCACCGCGCTGGCGCTGTGGGGCGTGGGCGACCTCATGGTCATCTTCATGGCCGCGCTGCTCGACGTTCCGAAGGAGCAGTACGAGGCCGCGGAGCTGGACGGGACGTCGGCCTGGCAGCGGTTCCGGTTCGTCACCCTGCCGAACATCTCGCCGATCGTGATGTTCGCCGTGGTCACGGGCGTGATCCAGACGATGCAGTACTACACACAGCCGTTGGTGGCGGGGAAGGTCGCCTCCGGCATCATCGGCGGCTCGGGCCAGCAGTTCGAGCCCGGCTACCCCGACAAGTCGACCCTGACCCTCCCCCAACTCGTCTACAACCTCGGCTTCCAGCGCTTCGACTACGGATCGGCCTGCGTGGTCGCGCTCGTACTCTTCGCCCTCGCCATGGCCTTCACCGCGCTGCTGATGCGGCGTCGGGGCGGACTGATGCAGGCAGGTGACTGAACATGACCCAAGTGCTGGACAAGCCAGTTCAGTTGGCAAACCCGACAGTCGCCGAGCGCACGGCCCGCCGCAGGGCGCTCCTGGAGTGGATCGCCGTCCACTCCCTCGGCGTCGCGGCCGCCCTCTTCTTCACCCTGCCCTTCGTGTTCGTCGTCCTGACCTCGCTGATGAGCGACCAGCAGGCCCTCACCCGCGACCTGGTCCCGGACACCTGGGAGTGGGGCAACTACACCAAGGTCTTCGACACACCCGGCTTCCTGACGTGGTGGAAGAACACCCTGGTCTACGCCGGTCTGGGCACGGTCCTCACCGTCGTGTCGTCCGTCCCGGTGGCGTACGCGCTCGCCAAGTTCCGCTTCCGCGGCCGGAACCTGTCCTTGATGCTGGTCATCTCGATGATGATGCTGCCTCCCCAGGTGATCATCATCCCGATGTACCTGTTCTGGGCGAAGCAGCTGGACCTCTCGGGGACCCTCTGGCCGCTGATCATCCCGATGGCGTTCGGAGACGCGTTCTCGATCTTCCTGCTGCGCCAGTTCCTGATGACGATCCCGAACGAGTACCTGGACGCCGCCAGGGTCGACGGCTGCGGTGAACTCCGCACACTCCTGCGAGTGGTCCTTCCCATGGCGAAACCGGGCATAGCCGCTGTGGCCCTGTTCCAGTTCTTCTACGCGTGGAACGACTACTTCGGCCCCCAGATCTACGCGTCCGAGAACCCGGGCGCCTGGACGCTCTCCTACGGCCTGGAGTCGTTCAAGGGGGCACACCACACCGACTGGAACCTGACGATGGCCGCGACCGTACTGGTCATGGCCCCCGTGATCCTCGTGTTCTTCTTCGCCCAGAAGGCGTTCGTCGAGGGTGTCACGCTCACCGGAGTAAAGGGTTGATGGCATGAAACTCACCGTGGTCGGCGGCGGCTCGACCTACACCCCCGAACTCATCGACGGCTTCGCCCGCCTCCGGGACACCCTGCCCATAGAGGAACTGGTCCTGATGGACCCGGCGACGGACCGCCTGGAGCTGGTCGGTGGCCTGGCCCGCCGTATCTTCGCCCGCCAGGGTCACAACGGCACCATCACCACCACTACAGACCTGGACGCGGCCGTGGACGGCGCGGACGCGGTCCTCCTCCAGCTCCGCGTGGGCGGCCAGGCGGCCCGCGAGCAGGACGAGACCTGGCCCCTGGACTGCGGCTGCGTGGGCCAGGAGACGACGGGCGCCGGCGGCCTGGCGAAGGCCCTGCGCACCGTCCCCGTGGTCCTCGGCATCGCGGACCGGGTCCGCCGCACCAACCCCACCGCCTGGATCATCGACTTCACCAACCCGGTCGGCATCGTGACCCGCGCCCTGCTCCAGGCGGGCCACAAGGCGGTCGGCCTGTGCAACGTGGCGATCGGCTTCCAGCGCAAGTTCGCCGCCATGCTCGGCGTGACGCCCGCCGACGTCCACCTCGACCACGTGGGCCTCAACCACCTCACCTGGGAGACCGGGGTACGCCTGGGCGGCCCCGAGGGCGAGAACGTGCTGCCGAAACTGCTGGCCGGCCACGGCGACACCATCGCCGCCGACCTGCACCTCCCCCGCCCCCTCCTGGACCGCCTGGGCGTGGTGCCGTCGTACTACCTGCGTTACTACTACGCCCACGACGAGGTGGTGCGAGAACTGCGCACCAAACCGTCGCGAGCCGCGGAAGTGGCGGAAATGGAAAGAAGGTTGCTCACCCTCTACGCCGACCCGGCCCTCGACGAGAAGCCGGAGCTGCTCTCCAAGCGGGGCGGCGCGTACTACTCGGAGGCCGCGGTGGACCTGGCGGCGGCGCTGCTGAACGGCGCCGGCAGCCCGTACCAGGTGGTCAACACCTACAACAAGGGCACGCTCCCCTTCCTGCCCGACGACGCGGTGATCGAGGTACAGGCCGGGGTGGGTCCGAGGGGCGCGCTCCCTCTCCCGGTCGCACCCCTGAACCCCCTGTACGCGGGCCTGATGGCCCAGGTGACGGCCTACGAGGACCTGGCACTCGACGCGGCCCTGCACGGTGGCCGTACCCGAGTCTTCAAGGCGCTGCTCTCCCACCCCCTGATCGGCCAGTATGGGTACGCGGAGAGACTCACCGACCAACTGATCGCACACAACCGGGAGCACCTCGCGTGGGCCTGACCGCATGTGTCCTCGCCGTGGACGCGGGCAACAGCAAGACCGACGTGGCGGTGGTGGCGGCCGACGGAACCGTGCTGGCCACGGCCCGCGGCGGCGGATTCCGCCCGCCGACGGTAGGCGTGGAGCCGGCGATGGACGCCCTCGCCGAAGCGGTGGAGGAGGCCTTCGCCGCGGCAGGTGTCACCCGCGCCGACCACGTCTCGGCCTGCCTGGCCAACGCCGACTTCCCGGTGGAGGAGGAGATCCTGGCGAGCGCGCTGCACGCACGCGCGTGGGGCACGACCGTGGACGTCCGCAACGACACCTTCGCCATCCTCCGGGCGGGCGTGGCGGAACCCCGCGGTGTGGCCGTCGTCTGCGGCGCCGGCATCAACTGTGTGGGCATGCGGCCCGACGGCCGTACGGCCCGCTTCCCGGCGCTGGGCCGCATCTCCGGCGACTGGGGCGGCGGCTGGGGGCTTTCGGAGGAGGCCCTGTGGCACGCGGCCCGGGCGGAGGACGGCCGCGGAGTGCCCACCGAGTTGGCGCGCACCCTCCCCGCCCACTTCGGCCTGCCGACGATGTACGCCCTGATCGAGGCCCTGCACCTCGAACACATCGCCCCCGCCCGCCGCCACGAACTGACCCCGGTCCTGTTCGGCACGGCCGCGGCCGGGGACCCGGTCGCCCGCGAGCTCGTCGACCGCCTGGCCGAGGAGGTGGTGACGATGGCGACGGTCGCGCTGACCCGGCTGGACCTGCTGGAGGAGGAGACACAGGTGCTGTTGGGCGGGGGCGTCCTGGCGGCACGGCACCCCCGACTCATCGACGGCATCCGGGACTTGCTCGCCTCCCGCGCCCCCAAGGCCGTACCGGGGGTGGTCACGGCGAGTCCGGTGCTGGGCGCGGCATTGCTGGGACTGGACGCGGTACGGGCCCCTGGGGAGGCGCATACCCGGCTCCGCCGGCACTTCGAGCCGTAAGGGCCCGCTGGGGGCTCGCGCCCCCAGTCGACCCTGAACCTTGGAACCGAACCGATTCTCCCGGCGTGTTCATGGGCAGGGGGTGGTGCGGGGCGTGTCCGGTGCGCCGGAACCCCCGCATCCGCGCTGCGATCCGATCAAGATCCAGTGAAGCCCGGTGCGGATGTCAGTCCCGGCAGCGATACTTGCCGCGACGGATGACCACGGGGGAGGTCAGCAGTGACACAGACGCCGAAGAGCGCGGCACCACCACCGGGACCCGCCCCGGCACCCGGCGCACCCACCATGCCGTCCGTACCGCCACAGCCCGTCCGGCCCGCCACGCCCCCGGCCTCCCCCACCGCACCGGCCGCGGGGCCCCGCCGCACCGCCTTCGCCGAGGGCCTCGACCAGCTCCGCGCGGCCGCCACCACCGAGCCCGGCCGCCTGCGGATCATCGGCGCCCTCCTCGCTCTTTTCGTGGTCGCCTTCGGTGCCGTGGCCGCCTGGCAGATGACCGAGCGGGCGAGCGCCGCCGACGACGTGCTCCACCGAAGCCAGCCCCTCAGCTCGGACGCGGCCGACATCTACCGCTCCCTGGCGGACGCCAACACCGCGGCGGCCAGCGGCTATCTCGCGGGCCTGCAGGAGAAGCCCGCCATGCGCGAGGGCTACGAGAGCGACATCCGCAGGGCCGCCTCGAAACTCGTCACCGCCGCCGCCAACTCCGAACCGGGTTCCACCTCGGCGAACACCATCGCCGAACTCAGCAGGCTGCTCCCGCAGTACAAGGGCCTGGTCGAGACCGCGAGGGCCAACAACCGCCAGGGCTACCCCGTGGGCGGCGCCTATCTGCGCGCGGCGAACGAGATGATGCAGCAGAAGATGCTGCCGGCCGCCGAGAAGCTCCACCAGACGGAGAACCAGCGCCTGCGCGACGACTACGCGGACGCGAAGTCGTTCCCCTGGGCCGCGGCCGGCCTCGGCCTCCTCGCCCTGGCCGCCCTCGCCTGGGCCCAGCGCCGCAACTACCAGCGCACCAACCGGGTCCTGAACCACGGCCTCGTCACGGCCACGGCCGCCTCCACGGTGGTCCTGCTGTGGCTGGCGGTGGGCCACACCGTCGCGCGCGCGGGCCTGACCGACTCCTACGACCACGGCGTCCGCTCGCTCAACGTGCTGCACGAGGCCCGCATCGCCTCCCTGACCGCCCGCAGCGACGAGAACCTGAACCTGGTCCGCCGCGGCGCGGACACCAGGACGCTCGACGACGGCACGGTGGTGGACGCGTACGAGTGGGGCTACGACCAGGAGATCGAACAGCTCGGCAAGGCGCTCGTCCGCGCCGAGGGCCTCGCCGACGACACGGCGGGGAAGAAGCCCGTTCAGGACGCGAACGGCTTCATGAAGATCTGGAAGGACCGCCACGTCATCGCCCGCGACGACAACAACTCGGGCAACTACCAGGCCGCCCGCGACCGCGTCATCGGCGCCGCGAAGGAGCCGACGAGCGTGTGCTTCGACAAGGTCGACAAGGCGATCGCGGCGGCGATCGAGCACGAGCAGGACGAGTTCCAGCAGGCCGCGAGCGACGGCCGTGACTCGCTGACCGGCCTCCCGACCGGCGCCGCGGTCCTCGCGGTCCTGGGCGCGGCCGGCGCGGTACTCGGCATCGGTCGCAGGCTGTCGGAGTACCGGTGAAAGGGGGCAGGACGATGAACGCACGCGACGACTCGGTTCGCCTCCGGGGCGCACTCAGCCCGTGGCGGCGTCTGCGGGCCGGCCTGCGCGGCTGGGGCGGGGTGGGCGCGATGGCGTTCGTCTGCGCCCTGGCGGTGGCCTTCGCGCTGCTGCTGCCCCTGTCCCAGCCACAGGGCGGGGACGGCGGTGCGGTCACCGGGGGCCGGAGCGTCGTCCACGGCAGCCAGGTGCGGGCCGAGGACTGCGAGAAGCCGCAGGACAAGAGCCTGTCGCCGTCCGGCGGCGACGGGAAGACCCCGACCGTCGACGCCATCAAGGACCGCAAGGACCGGCGCCTGATCGTCGGCGTCGACACCAACAGCTACCGCTGGGGTTATCTCGACCCGAACAACCCCTCCGGTGAGCTGGAGGGATTCGACATCGACCTGGTCCACCGGATCGCCCAGGACATCCTCGGCGACCGCGACGCGGTGCGGTTCAAGGCCATCCCGACCAGCCGCCGTATCGAGGCGATCCAGAAGGGCGAGGTCGACATGGTGGTCCGCACCATGACGATCAACTGCGACCGCATCGAGCAAGTCGCCTTCTCCGCACCCTACTTCGTGACCGGCCAGCAGGTCCTGGCGCCCAAGACCTCGACGATCACGGGCTACAACGACACCCTCGCCGGCAAGCGCATCTGCTCGGCGACGGGCTCCACGGCGTACGACAACCTCGAAGCGGGCAAGAAGAACGGCGCCCTCCCCGCCTCCGCCGACATCAGCACCACCGTCCCCAACCAGCTCGACTGCCTGGTGAAGTTGCAGCTCGGCGAGGTCGACGCGGTCGTGACGGACGGCGCGCTCGCCGCGAGTCAGGCCGCGCAGGATCCCACGGTGGAACTCAAGGGCGGACTGTTCACCGACGAGTACTACGGCGTGGCGATGAAACGGGGCTCCGACGATCTGGTACGCCAGGTCAACCGGACCCTGGAGAACTACGTCAAGGACGGCGGCTGGGAGGCGTCGTACGAGAAGTGGCTGCACCCGACCATGGACCAGGGCGACAAGAAGTCGGCGTCGGCGACCCCTCCCGCGGCCCGCTACAAGTGACCGATCATCAACTGACGAACAGCCCATGACGAACAACCGATGACGAAGACCGACGAAGACTGACGAAGACCGACGAAGACCGACGAAGACTGACGAAGACCACTGACGGAACACAACGCAGCGAGAGGTGATCGATGGGCGTCACGGACCCCGCCGGGCCGGTGATGGACCGGGACGAGGTGGACCGTGCGCTGGCGCGGCTCGGCGCGGAGCACGAGGCGATCGAGACCTCGCTCCTCGCCCTGCAGGACCACGCGGGCCGCAGACTTCTCGAGGGCGCCGAGCTCACGGGCGTCACCAAGGAGCGCTGGACGGCCGCGGAGGCGTCGATCACGCTGCTGTGGGCGTACTTCGACGCGTACACGGACGCGTTGCGCTCCGCCCGCGAGATCCGCTCCCGGCGCCGCTGGTCCAGCCGCGACGACCTCGTGGAACTGACGGAACTGCTGCGCGGCGAGTCCGTGACGGTCGCGGGCTCGGCGGCCGCGACCGCGAACACCCCGACGTTGCACGGCGGTTCGGGCAAGCTCAGCGAACAGTTCACCCTGGTCACCCTGGTGGACCGGATGAACGAGCTGTACGCGACCTCGCTGGACATGGTCGTCGCCGCCGACGCGGTCTGGTCGGCGCTGCCCGCCCGCATCGATTTACTGGCCGCGGAACTCCAGCGCACTCGTCGGCTCGCGCACTCCGTGGGCGTACGCCCCGGCGAGCACCCGGCGGGCGACGATCTGGAGCGCATCACCCGCACGCTCACCAACCTGCGCGCCGAGGTGGTGTCCGACCCGCTCGCCTACTGGGTCCCCACGCAAGGGAGTTCGGCCCCCGGCGGGGGCAAGCCGGACACCACGGTCTACGACCGGGAGGCGCGCGCCCTGGAGGACGTACGCCGGGAGATCGACGCCGTATTGACGGTCCGTCAGGACGCCGAGCAGCGCCTGATCAAACTGCGTGACGTGCTGTCCCGCGCGGACCGCACACTCGCCGAGGCCCGTACCGCGCGCGGCGAGGTGCTGGCGAAGATCGCCGCCACGGAGGTGCCGGTCGTCAGCGGCCCGCCGACCGTGCTGCAGGAGCAGCTGGCGACGGCCGCCGAGTACCGCAGACACGCCCAGTGGCACCGCCTGTCCCCGCTCCTGGAGTCCCTGGAGCAGAAGGCGGAGGACGAACTGCTGCGCGCCCGCGAGTCGTTGACCGCGGTCACCGCGCCCCTGGCGGTCCGCGCCGAACTGCGCGGCCGCCTCGACGCGTACAAGGCGAAGGTGGCCCGGCACGGCCTGGCGGAGGACCCGTTCCTCATCGAGCGCTACGACGCGGCCCGCCGCATGCTGTGGAGCGCCCCCTGCGACCTGCGCGTCGCCGAACAGGCGGTCCTGCGCTACCAGCAGGCGGCCGCCGAACTGCTCGGCGGTCCACGCGTGCCGGGGCCGCGCGGGCCCGAGGACCGGCAGGGGCCGGGATCATGAGGGGCAGGGGGAACAGGGGGGAGTCGTCGTCATGAGTCAGGCACAACAGAGCTGCCAGCGGCCCGACTGCGGCGGGACGTACGAGGACATGGGCGGTGGCGAGCTGTACTGCGACACCTGCGGCCTCGCCCCGGTCGTGTCGGCGACCGGCATGGTGGGCTCGCCGCCCACCGGGGTGACGGCCGGCGGCAAGGGTTCGCGCGGCTCGGCGGGCAGCGCCGGCTCCCGCTCCACCGGGCGCGGCAGTTCGCGTACGTCGTCGCAGTCGTCGAAGTCCCGGCGCTCGGTGTCGGGACGGCTGTCGCGCTCGCTGTCGGGCCGTTCCACGAGCCGCTCGGTGTCGGTGCGCAGCTCCGGCTCGACCGCCGGCTCCAGCGGCCGCGGCCGGCTCGGCGTCGGCCTGGTCCAGGTCCCGGACGTGCCGCGGCCCGACCCGCGCGCGATGGTGCTGGAGAACCCGGAGGTGCCCGAGCGCAAGCGGTTCTGCTCCCGCTCGGACTGCGGGGCGCCGGTGGGCCGGGCGCGCGGCGACCGGCCGGGCCGTACGGAGGGCTTCTGCACGAAGTGCGGTCACCCGTATTCCTTCGTCCCGAAGCTGAGGTCCGGGGACATCGTGCACGGCCAGTACGAGGTCGTGGGCTGTCTGGCGCACGGCGGCCTGGGCTGGATCTACCTCGCCGTGGACCGCGCGGTCTCCGACCGCTGGGTGGTGCTCAAGGGCCTGCTCGACACCGGCGACCAGGACGCGATGGCGGCGGCGATCTCCGAGCGGCGCTTCCTCGCGGAGATCGAGCACGCCAACATCGTGCGGATCTACAACTTCGTCGAGCACCTCGACCAGCGCACGGGCTCGCTCGACGGCTACATCGTGATGGAGTACGTCGGCGGCAAGTCGCTGAAGGAGATCGCCAACGGCCGCCGTACGCCCACCGGGAAGCGTGACCCGCTCCCCGTCGAGCAGGCGTGCGCGTACGGCATCGAGGCGCTGGAGGCCCTCGGCCACCTGCACAGCCGCAACCTGCTGTACTGCGACTTCAAGGTCGACAACGCCATCCAGACCGAGGATCAGCTCAAGCTGATCGACATGGGCGCGGTGCGCCGGATGGACGACGACGAGTCGGCCATCTACGGCACGGTGGGCTACCAGGCGCCGGAGGTCGCGGAGGTCGGCCCGTCGGTGGCGTCCGACCTGTACACCGTCGCCCGCACGCTCGCCGTCCTGGCCTTCGACTTCCAGGGCTACACGAACGTCTACGTCGACTCGCTGCCCGACCCCGACAACATCGAGGTCTTCCGCCAGTACGAGTCCTTCTACCGCCTCCTGGTCCGCGCCACCGACCCGGACCCGGCCCGCCGCTTCGCCTCCGCGCAGGAGATGACGGAGCAACTGACCGGCGTCCTGCGCGAGGTGGTGTCCCTGCAGACGGGTCGGGCCAGGCCGTCGCTGTCGACCCTGTTCGGCCCCGAGGTACGGGTCACGGACACGGAGCTGTTCCCGAAGCTCGAAGGGGACGTGTCACGGCTGGGGGCGCGGGTCGTGCGTACCCAGAAGCGCACCCAGCAGCAACTCTCCCTCCCCACGGCCAACCTGCCCGCCGTGTCCGCGCCGTCCGCCGTGTCCGCCGTGTCCGCCGGCATCGTCAAGGTCGCCGACGCCGCCGTGGCCGCCCTCGCGCTTCCGGTCCCCCGGGTCGACCCCTCCGACCCCAACGCCGGTTTCCTGGCGGGTCTGATGACCACCGCACCGGCCGAGCTGCTCGGCGCGCTCGCCGCCGCCGCGGCGCCGTCGACCGAGACGCGGCTGCGGCAGGTGCGGGCCTGGCTGGAGAACGGCGACACGGGCACCGCGCACGAGGCCCTGCTGAAGCTGGAGGACGAGCGGTCGGACGACTGGCGGGTCGTCTGGTACCGCGGCGTGGCCGCGCTCGTCACCGGCGACCACGAGGGCGCCGCGCTCGCCTTCGACGCGATCTACGACGCCTTCCCGGGCGAGCCCGCCCCCAAGCTGGCCCTCGGCCTGTGCGCGGAGGTGCTGGGCCAGTTGGACAACGCCGCCGAGTACTACCGCCTGGTGTGGTCGACCGACCCGAGCTATGTGAGCGCCGCCTTCGGTCTCGCCCGCGTCCAGCTGGCGGCCGGCGACCGCCGCGGCGCCGTACGGACCCTGGAGTCAGTTCCGGAGAGCTCCATTCACTACACGGCCGCACGCGTGGCGGCCGTCCGCGCCCGGCTGCGCGGGCGCACGGCGCTCGCCGCTGACGTACCGTTTCTTGACGACCTGATCGCGGCTGCGGGCCAGGTCGAGGCCCTGGACGCGTACGGTCTGGATCCGGCGCGCCGGGAGCAGTTGTCGGCGGAAGTCCTCGGCTGCGCGCTGGACTGGATACTCTCCGGTGGCCAGGGTTCCGCCCCTCCCACCGCCACCGGAGGACGGACGCTGCTCGGCAGCGGCCTGGACGAGCGGGGACTGCGTTTCGGCCTGGAGCGTTCGTACCGCACGCTGGCCCGGCTCGCACGGGGCGGCGAGGAGAGGATCGACCTGGTGGAACGTGCCAACCGTTACCGCCCCCGGACGTGGGTGTAGTTGATGTCGCAGATGCCCCAGTTGTCCGCCTGCCCGAGCTGCGAATGGCCGCTCGAGTCGGGTGACCGTTTCTGCGGTGCGTGCGGATACGACCTGTCCGCCGTGCCCGTACGGCCGGACGACAACCCGACCATCGTCATGAACGGCTCGGCGCCGCCCCCCGCCACGGGCACGCCCGGCACGGACTGGCCCGGCGCCGCCACCCCGGACGGCTCCGGCGGACACGAACTGCCCCCGGGCACGCCCCCACTCCCCCCGTCGCCGCCGCACGCCGCACCTATGCCCCCCGCGGTGAGCGGTCCCGACGTGTCGCCCGGCCCCGGTCTCCCGGGCGGCTTCCCGGTCCCCGGCCACCACACCCCGCCCGGCTTCCCCACCGTCCCGGCCCCGGGCGGCCACGACGCGCCGGCCGGTCCGAGGACACCGCCCGCTCCCCCCGCCCCGACCGGCTCTCCCGACTCCCCGGCCTCCGGCGTCCGTTTCGACCGTCCTCCCGAGCCCGAGGAGTACCCCTTGCAGGCGCCCGATCCGCGCGTCGTCACCGACCTGCCGACCCCGCCCGAGGGCACCAAGGTGTGCGTGGCCTGCCGCGCGGGCCGCGTGGACCACGACGGGTACTGCGAGAACTGCGGGCACGCCCAGCCGCGCGAACGCGACCACATGGAGCTGGACGCCGGTCCGGTGGCCGCCGTCAGCGATCGCGGCCTGCGCCACCACCGCAACGAGGACGCGTTCGCCGTGGCCTGCACCGCGCTGCCCGACGGCCGGCCCGCGGTCCTGGCGATCGTCTGCGACGGAGTGTCCTCGGCGACCCGTCCCGACGACGCGTCGATGGCCGCGTCCCGAGCGGCGAGCGAGTCGCTGCTGACCGCCCTGCCGCGCGGCACGCACCCGCAGCAGGCCATGCACGAAGCGATCGTCGCCGCCGCGAACGCGGTCAACGCGCTGGCCGCCGAGCCGGCCACCATCCGCGAGCAGGGCCCGCACCAGAACGCCCCCGCCTGCACGATCGTCGGCTCCGTGGTGACGCCCGAGCTGCTGATCGTCGGCTGGGTCGGCGACAGCCGCGCCTACTGGGTCCCCGTGGACCGCAGCACTCCCCCGGCCCGGCTCACCGAGGACGACTCCTGGGCCGCGCAGATGGTCGCCGCCGGCCTGATGAACGAGGCCGAGGCGTACGCCGACGAGCGCGCCCACGCGATCACGGGCTGGCTCGGCGCGGACGCCTACGAACTGGAACCGCACACCGCTTCCTTCAAGCCGGACCGTCCGGGTGTGGTGGTGGTGTGCACGGACGGGCTGTGGAACTACGCCGAGGCGGCCGACGACATGGCCGAGGTCGTGCCCCTCGACGCCGCCGCGCGCCCCCTGCACAGCGCCCAGGTGCTCGTCGGTCACGCCCTCGACGGCGGGGGCCACGACAACGTAACAGTGGCCGTCCTGCCGTTCCCGGCACCGCCGATGGGGGCAGGATCGGCCTGAGGCCGCACCACGGGGACAGCCTCATCGGACCGGAGGGGACCGGTCCGCCGACAGCCATGGCCCCACCACGGGGTTCTTTAGGGGGATTTGAGAGCACATGGCCAATTTCTCGAAGTCGAACGTGCCACAGTTCTCGGTGGACGTGTACCAGAACGAGTACCTGCCGGAGGGCGGTCGCGAGGTCAACGCGATCGTCACGGTGACCGCGACCGGCGGCGGCACGGTCGGGAGCGCGGTCGCGGCACCCCACCTCTACTCGCCGGGGCAGGGCCCGTCCGCGGGCGTGGCGATCATGGTCGACTGCTCGGGTTCGATGGACTACCCGCCGACCAAGATGCGCAACGCCCGCGACGCCACGGCCGCCGCGATCGACACCCTGCGCGACGGTGTGCACTTCGCGGTGGTCGGCGGCACGCACGTGGCCAAGGAGGTCTATCCGGGCGGCGGCCGCCTGGCCGTGGCCGACGGCACCACCCGCGACCAGGCCAAGCAGGCCCTGCGTCGACTCAGCGCGGGCGGCGGCACGGCCATCGGCACCTGGCTGCGCCTCGCCGACCGCCTGCTGTCCTCGGCCGACGTCGCCATCCGGCACGGCATCCTGCTCACCGACGGCCGCAATGAACACGAGTCGCCCGAGGACCTCAGGGCCGCGCTCGACGCCTGTGCCGGACGCTTCACCTGTGACGCCCGCGGCGTGGGTACGGACTGGGAAGTGAAAGAAGTCACAGCGATCGCCTCGGCCCTGCTCGGCAGCGCCGACATCGTCGCCGATCCGGCCGGTCTCGCCGCCGACTTCACGCGGATGATGGAGACGGCGATGGGCAAGGAGGTCGCGGACGTCGCCCTGCGGGTGTGGACACCGGTCGGCACGACCATCAAGTTCGTCAAGCAAGTCGCGCCGACGATGGAGGAGTTGACCGACCGCCGCACGGAGGCCGGCCCTCGCGCCGGGGACTACCCCACCGGCTCCTGGGGCGACGAGTCCCGTGACTACCACGTATGCGTCGAGGTTCCCGCGGCCGACCTCGGCCGGGAGATGCTCGCCGCCCGGGTCTCCCTGGTCATCCCGCAACCCGACGGCACCGCGCAGAACTTGGGCGCCCAGGGCCTCGTACGGGCCGTATGGACCGACGACATGGTCGCCTCGACGTCGATCAACCCCCAGGTCGCCCACTACACGGGCCAAGCCGAACTGGCACAAGCCATCCAGCAAGGTCTGGATCTACGCAAAGCGGGGGATATGGATGGAGCAACGGCCAAATTGGGCCGGGCCGTTCAGCTCGCCAGCGCCTCCGGAAACGCGGATACGGCGAAACTCCTTGCGAAGGTGGTGGACGTGGTCGATGCCGCGGCAGGTACTGTGCGACTGAAGGCGAAGGTCGCGGAGGCCGATGAGATGACTCTCGAGACACGGTCGACAAAGACTGTTCGTGTAAAGAAGTGACCCAGTAGTGACCGAGTAATGCCCTAGCAGGACCCTGAAAAGCAGCGAGCCTGACCCCTTGGGGTTGGAGAAATCCGGTCGAAGCGACCGGAAAGGAGAGGGGGAAGCGCCGACATGCCGACCTGCCCGAACGGACACCAGTCGGGTTCCGACGACTGGTGCGAGGTCTGCGGTCACCGCATGGCCGGTGCCGTACCTCCGCCCCCTCCGCCGCCGCCCCCGCCCGGCGGTGGCTACGGCTTCCCGCCCCCCGGTGGGCCCGGTGCCCCTGGCGGCCCCGGCGGTCCGTTCGGCGGCCCGAACGCCGGTCAGCCGGGTGGCCCGCCGCCCACCTCCGCCGTTCCGGAGCCGCAGCTCTGCCCGCAGTGCCGTACGCCGCGTGAGGGCGGAGCGCCGTTCTGCGAGGAGTGCCGGTGGAACTTCCTGACCAACACGGCGACGTCGTACACGCCCGCCGCCCCGCGCACCCAGGCGCCCGGCGGCCCGGGCCTGCCCTCCCACTTCCAGCAGCAGTCGGCGCCGCCGCCGTCGTTCGGCGGCGGTGACTCGTACGAGTACCAGGGCTCCCGCCCGTCCCAGGTGAACCGCCCGGCGGAACCGATCCCGCCGTTCGGCGCGGATCCGCAGGGGCCGGGTGGCCCTGGCGGCCCAGGAGGTCCTGGCAACCCTGGTGCCGGTGGGCCCGGTGGCCCCGGTCCTGGTCCTGGTCCTGGCGCCCCGGGCGGCTTCGGCGCGGGTCCCGGCGGTCCGGGCAACCCCAACTCCGGTGGTCCCGGCGGCCCTGGCGGTCCCGGCGGCTTCGGCGCGGGTCCTGGCGGCCCCGGCAACCCCAATCCCGGTGGCCCCGGTGCCCCCGGTGGCCCGGGCGGCTTCGGCCCAGGCCCCGGCGGACCTGGTGCCCCCGGTGGTCCGGGAGGCCCGGGAGGCCCGGGAGGCAACGGCCCCTCCGGCTTCGGCGGCGATCCCTCGCGGCCCGTTCCGCCGCCGCCCGGCCCCACCCCGCCCGGCGGCCCGGGCGCGACCAGTGGTGCTCCGCAGGGCTTCCAGCAGCCCGGGCAGGCAAGCCCCGGCGGCCCGCCGGCCCCGCCCGGATTCCCGCAGGAGACCCACCGTCCTCCGCAGCAGGGCGGCCCGTCCTTCGGCGGCGGTGACGACTGGGTGATCTCGCCCCCGTCGTCCGGCCCCGGCGGACCCGGTGGCCCCGGCGGCCCGGCTCAGGGCGGCTACGGCTACCCGCAGCCCGGCTCGACGCAGGCCCCGCCGCCCCCCGGCCCGGGTTACCCGCAGCAGCCGACGGCGCCGACGACCTGGTCGGCGACCATCGGTCCGGACCGCGAGTACTTCATGGCGATGATGCAGCGCTCCGGCCCCGAGGCCGCGGGCCTGAACCTGCCCGCGTACTCGCCCGAGCAGCAGCGCGCCCTCACCGGCAACCAGGTCACCATCGGCCGCCGCCGCCACTCCACCGGCGACACCCCCGACATCGACCTGTCGGTGCCGCCGGAGGACCCGGGCGTCTCGCACCAGCACGCGGTCCTGGTCCAGCAGCCGGACGGCACCTGGGCGGTCGTCGACCAGAACTCGACGAACGGCACGACGGTGAACGGCTCCGAGGAACCGATCCAGCCCTTCGTGCCGGTACCGCTGCAGGACGGCGACCGGGTGCACGTCGGGGCGTGGACGACGATCACGATCCGACGCGGCTAGGTCTGTCTTCTCGACATCGGGAGGGGGGGGGGGGGGGGGGGGGGGTGGTGGCGGCCCCCCCCCCCCCCCGGGGGGGGCGGGGCCCCCCCCCCCCGAAGCGCCCCCCCGGGGGGGACCCCCCCCCCCCCCCAGCACACC